>CAZCER010000104.1:0-8466 GCA_964497385.1 uncultured Armatimonadia bacterium
GGACCCGGGCGACCGCGGCATGGGAGCGGACGCACGCGCCGGTCTGGCTCGTCGGCAGCGTTCGCACACCGTCGAGCGAGACGGGCTACCGGATGCCGATGACGCTCATCCCGCTCGGGTGCACCGTGCTCCGCTTCACCTGCTTCCCGGTCTGGCCATTCGATGACGCCTACTTCGCGCCCATGAACAACTGACAGGTCGCGCGGAGGGCGATCCTCAGCCGCGGCCTCGGCGCGTTGCTTGCGGGGCGGGAGGCGAGGAGTTCGCGGATCGCCCGCGAAACCCTGAGCGGCCGCGTTTGCGCGGCGCGCCGGGGCGGCTCGAGCGGAGGGGTGCGCATGAGAGTGGACGCGGTAGTGCTCGCGGGAGGGACGATCCCCGACTCGGAGGCGGAGTTCCGCAAGCGGACCGGCGTCCGGTGCAAGAGCCTCGTGCCGATCGCCGGCAAGATCATGGTCGGCTGGGTCGTGGAGGCGCTGCGCGGGGCGGAGCGCATCGACCGCGTCGCCGTCATCGGGCCGCCCGAACTCCGGCGCCATCGCGACTGCGCCGGAGCCGACGTCGTGCTGGAAGAGCGCGAAGGGCGAAGTGAGAACCTCTTCGCCGCGCTTGAGGCGTTCCCCGATTCCGAGCGCGTGCTCATGGTCACTTCCGACATCCCGCTCGCGACCGGAGCCATGTTCGACCGCGTGCTCGAGCGCGTCGTGGACTCCGTCGATCTCGGGTACGTCATCGTCCGCGCGGAAGATGCGCAACGGCGCTTCGGCGACCGTCCGGACCCTCCCCCGGACCTGCGTGGGAAGCGGATGCCCGCTTGGGTAACGGCCAAGCTGAGGGAGGGCGAGTTCACCGGGACGCCCTGCCTCCTGCTTCGGCCCTCGGCGCTCAGCGGATGCCGCACGTTCATCAAGAGCATCTTCGACAACCGCGAACTCGGGAACGCCCTGCGCACCCTCGCACCGCTCTTCGGCTGGGACATGCTCCTCCGCGCCGTGCTCGCGCTCCGCGTGCCCGCCCTCGCGGGGATCCTCTCGATCGCCGAGGTGCAGGAACGCCTCGGCCTTGGTCTGGGCTTGCTCTGCCAGACCTACGTCAGCCCCGATCCGGAACTCGCGTTCGACGTCGATCACCTCTCCGACGTGGCTCTCGCCGAGCGCGTCCTCGCAGCGCGAGGGGCGGTCTGAACCGACTCGGCTTTGCGCCTCCGGACAATCCTCAAACTCACAACGAAACATCCTGAGCGGCCCATGCGTCCAAGGTGGCGTAGGACGGCCTGACTTCGGGGCGTGTCTTCGGGGTCGGTGGATCGTCCGGATGAAATGGTCGCTTCCGAGCCGCGGGCTATGCCGGTGTCGGGGGTGCGAGCGTGGTGTGGCCGGCGCGCGCGCGGGGGCGACGGAGTAGGGACGGGTACGGTGTCGCCGGCTTGGGCTAAGGCGGCGCTCGGCCCGACTGGGAATCCCTGGACTTGGCGACGCGTGCCCGCACGGCGGGCAGTGCGCGGTGGCTCCGCATACGCCACGTGGCGGAGCTTACCCGGCGCACATCCCGCGGAGGGGCGCGGAGCCGGTCTCGGGGGGCCGGTCTGCGCGCGGCGGCGTTCGGAACCAAGCGACGCGCTCGCCGCGGCGGGGGAGGTAGCGGCATGTGGTTCGTACGCGGTATGGCGCTCGTGTGTGCGGTCGTTTTGATGATGGGCGTTTGCTTCGGGGGATGCGCTGGCGGGGGCGACGAGGTCGAGGAGGCGGTCCCGCAGCCGGGCCTTGTTCTCACGCTGACTCCCGCGGCCGGCGCGGCCCCGCTGGAGGTCACCGCCACGCTCACGGCCCTGAATGACGATGGAACTCACTGGAGCCCCACGGCGAGTGGGATCGACTGGGGCGTGTACAACTCCGCCGTGACCCTCGTTGGCTTCGACCCGACGCAGAACTACGAGTACCGTACCCCGGGAACGCGCACCATCACGGCGTGGGCCGCGGACGACCGCACGGGCGTCCGTGTGGAGGCGCAGGCGGTTGTGGTCGTGAGCCCGGCTGAGAACGTGGTCCCGACATGCACCTTCACCGCGGACGCGATCGCCGGCGTCGCGCCTCTCACCGTGCGCTTCACCGGGGTGGGGACGGACGCGGACGGCGAGATCGCGGCCTATGAGATCAACTACGGCGACGGGTCGCTGAACTGGTCGGGCGCGTCGGCTCCGAGCGGACGAGCCCACACTTACACCGAAGAGGGAGACTACACCGCCACGCTCACGGTGACCGACGACTCCGGCGCCACGGCAACCGCGCAGGTGCTCATCACGGTGTCATAGAGCGATCCGCCGCGGGGCCGGGCGGGGGCGTCCCGTCCGGCCCCGCGCGCCGGACCGCCTCATCTCCTCGGCGCTATCCTGTCCCCCTCGAGATGGATGGGCAGGACAGCCGGCCGCTCGGTGAACGGCGCGTACGGGTCGTTCCCGAAGAAGGTCGACCACCACTTGCCGTCGCGATCCGCGAAGAGCACGTTGTGCCCACCGTGCGGGACGGCGAGGTAGCGCGGGCCGTACGGTCCGTAGATGCTGTCCGACGATGCGGCCATGCAGTGGTATTGGCCGGGGTCGCCGATGAAGTCCGCGCAGATCAGGTGGTAGCGCCCCTCAATCCGGAAGAGCGCCGCACCCTCGAACCCGACCTGCGGCGCGTTCGACGGCGCGAGCAGGCGCGGCTCCTCGGCAAGGCCGGTCATGTCTTCGGTCATCCGCGCGATCTTGCCGTTCTGGTAGACGAAGTAGACGCTCCCGTCGGCGTCCTCGAAGAGCGAGGCGTCGATCTCCTGCGTGAGCGGTCCGTCCGGCTTCACGTCTACGTACGGGCCCTCGGGCTTGCCCGTCGTGCTCCGCAGAATCCCCGTTCCGCCGCCAGGCCAGTTGACGCAGTAGGTGATCCAGTAGTTGCCCTTGAGGTAGTGGATCTCCGGCGCCCAGATCGCTCGGCAGTCCTCCACGACCGGCTTCTGCCACGTCGCGTCGTTCTCGAACGACCAGACAAGCCCGAGCGGCTCCCATGCCTTAAGGTCCGGCGACCTCCACGTCCGGATGCCCTCGTTCGTCTTCCACCACGTCGGCCACCCGGTGGTGCCGATGAGGTAGTAGACGCCATCGGGGCCGAGACAGACCGATGTGTCCCTAACGGGGAAGTCGAAGAGCGGCTCGACTGGGGGCAGGTCAACGTACCGACCGTCCTCGGGATCGAAAGAGCCGTGGAGCGCGCCCGACTCGACGCCGATGGCCTGCACCTCGCGCGGGTCATACGGGTTGCCGTCCGGGTGCAGGAGATCGTGGAACCAAACCTCCGGCTCCGGCGCCCCGGCCGGGCTCCCCCACGGCCACTGCGTCTGCGTCCGGCCGTTCACGAGGCCCCAGGAGCAGCAGCCCACGCGCTCCCTGCGGAAGAGCGGCAGATCGGCCTCCCACTTCGATCCGAGCGTACGGGCCATCCACTCGGTGCAGACGACGGGGCGTCCGTGGGCCTTGTGCTGGGCAATGGCCTCGGCAAGGGAGTCGCGGTCGCCGTAGCGGTGGAAGCTCACGATGTCCGAGAGTTCGATCTGACGCTCCGAGAGTTCGGGCGTGCCTCCCCAGACGCCGATCGTGAGCGGCTGCGTTGCGCCGGCGTCCCGGGCCCAGTCGAAGGCGGCCTCGACCAGCGGGAGGCTGTCGTTTGCGAGCCCCGAGTTGCCGGGCTCGTTGTAGAGGTCCCACAGGAGGACTCGGGTATCGCGGGCGTGCCGCCCCACAAGGTCGCGCACGTACGCCTCGACAGGCCCCCACTTCGCGCGGTCGCGCACCACGGACGCGGGCGGGCTCGCGACCCAGCAGCCGTTCTGGACGCCTGGCGTGGGCTCGTACCGCTTCCCGGCGACGGCCTCCTCCCCCGCGAAGTTGCAGTCATCGAGGAGGACCGGCATGACGCGGACGCCGTGCCGGGCTGCGATCGAGAGGAACGCTTCGAAGCGCCGCGCGAGCCCCTCCGGATCCGCTTCCCAGACGACGGCGTTCAGGAAGACGCGGCAGGTGTTGAACCCGAGTTCGGCCGCAAGCCCCAGTTCACGGTCGATGGTCTCCGGGTCGTACGTCTCCTCTTGCCACATCTCGACGTCGTTCGCCGCCGTGCTCGGCACGAAGTTGCAGCCCACCAGCCAAGGCTGGCGGTTGTACCAGTCCCAGGCCTTCTCCTGTTGCCAGCGTGTGTGGGCGCCGGCCGCGCCGGCCCCCACGAGGAGTGTTAGTGCGACGAGATCGGGTCTCATGGACAGCTCCTCACCTCTCGCCTGCGTGTGAAACGGTGCGCCGGCGCAGGGCGCCCCCATCTCGCTGCGAGGCGACGCTTCGAAAGACCATCGTTCCCATCCTGGCGTGCGTCCGTCTTCGCCGCTGCGGATGCCCGGGTTTCCTCGCGGCCGGACGCCCCGACCGCCCCGCTGGCGCGCCTCATCACGCTCCGGGCCTCCCGAAGCCTCGCTCCGCGCTATCGAGCACCAGCACCCAGTCGTCGGCGGCCCCTTGCGTCGGGGCCGTGAATTCGCGCGGGCCCGTCGTCTGGAAGAGCCCGATCTCCGAAGCCTCCCCGGTGCGCGGGTCGAACCACCATGCGCGGGACTCGGCCCCGTCCACCGCGTCCATCCGCACCGTGAACGGCGCGCCGTCGGGCGTGTAGACGAAGAGGTACGCGCCGTCGGCGTCGCGTGTGGCCCGGACGCCCTCCGGCGCGCCGACCAGCGGGTTCTGGTCGGGAATGCGGGTGAAGTACGGGCGCGATTCGAGCAGAGCCCTGAGATGCCGCATCTGCGACGACGCCGGAAGAGACAGGGCTTCCCGCCATGGGGTGCGGGCCGCGCTGATCGGGTCGCGGCCGGGCTCCCAGAACTGCCAGATGTCGTGGCAGCCGTACGTGACGCCGCACGCACCGGCGAACACCGACCAGTAGGCCGCCTGCCGCACGTCGTGCTCCCCGAACCAGCCGTTCTCAGGGTTCCAGTTGATGGGGTGGTCCTCATAGCACGGCTCGCCGTCGAGGCACGGCTTCACTGGATTGCGCGCGTAGTCAGCCTCGATCATCCGGTGATTGGCGGTGTCCTTGGCGCCGTGGCCCGACTGGAGCATGTTGAAGTCGAGCCAGTCGTCTTCGTGGAAGAAGGCCGATGAGGACAAGCCGCCCATCGGATGGTACGTCATCAGATGGCCGCCTCCGTCACCCTCGCGAAGCCCCCCCGCCATGGCTCGGACCACGGCGTAGTGCCGCTCCTCCTCGCAGGGGCGGTCGCCCCCGAGGATCCAGATGATCGGCGCGTCGCGGTAGCGCTCTCCGAGAAACCGCCCGTACGCGCGCGCGTTCTCGGTTGTGAAGACCTCCGGGCCCACGCCCCACTTCTTGTAGAACTTGTCGCCCCACGTCGGCAGCATCCCGATGACCAGGCCGAGTTCCTCGGCACGCCCGACGATGTAGTCCACGTGGTCCCAGTAGTCGTTCGAAGGCCCGTCTAGCACCAGCGGACGCGCGGGGTCGTTTTCGACGAGCGGCGCGTGCCCATAGCGGTTTGGGACGCCGAGGCCGTCGAGTTCCGCGAGCGCGACAGCCTGGATGACGGTGAAGCCTTTCGAGGCGCGGTCCGTGAGGTAGAGGTCCGCCTCCTCGCGGTTCAGGCGGTGGAGCAGCTCCCACGCCGTATCCCCGAGATACACGAACGGGCGTCCGTCCTCGTAGGCGAGGCAGCGCCCGCTACCGACGAGCCCGTCCTCGCGAAACACGCACAGCCGATCCACCGCGCCCGCCTCCTTCGGCGCGCCGAGCGCCGCGAACGCCGCCAGGATGACCCAAGCGGATCCGACCTGCCGAACAGCCCCTCGTCGCGTCATCTTCAGGCCTCCTTGCGCCGACGCCTCGCGCGCGCCGGTTCGACCTTCGCGCTCGTCCGTCCTCTTGCCGCGCCCGTCCCCTTCTGGTACCGTTACGGCTTGGCTGCTTTGGGAGACAATCTGTTGATCGACAGACGAGGCGTGGGCCGACGGACAGCGGACTACCTGACTCGGCTCGCGCGCTCCATGCGAGCCTTCTACGTGTTCCCCCCCGCCGGCCGCACCGCGCTCGCGATCGTTGGCGTTCTCGCCGTTGCGCTACTCATCGCGCGGACCCTCGACATGCCCCTCGTGAACCTTGGGCGGGGCCTTCACGCCGTGGACAACGTTGTCTCCCGAGCCCTCTGGCGCTGCGAGGATTGGGGACCCGCTTGGGCGCTCGCGAAGCTCCTGACGGTCTCCTTCACCGCGATGGGGATCGGCGTCATCTGCGGCGTCTTCTGCTTGTGGGGCTGGAGGCATGGGCAACGGCGCCAGGCGCGTTTCGCCGGACTCGTGATCCGCGCCGGGATCGTGCAGTCCCTCCTCACCGAGACCGTCAAGGTGATCGCCGGGCGCTACCGTCCCAATGACGTGCCGCTCCTCTTCGACGGCATTTGGCGGGACATCTGGGACCCGTTCGACGGCGGCAACGCCTTCCCGTCCGGCCATGCCACCTTCTCGTTCCTCTTCGCGACCATCGGGGCCGCCTACTGGCCGCGCTATCGACGTTGGTGGTACGCCGTAGCCGGCGCGGTGGCCGCCGCCCGCTGGGTGCTGCTGCGCCACTACGCCTCCGACATCTGGGCGGGCGCCTGCCTCGGAGTCTGGATCGGCGCGGTCTTCGTGCTCTCCTACCCGCCGTTGGGCGAGCCCGCCATGGCGCATTTGGCTCGCGCACGTCGGCGCTGGACGGAGCGCCTGCGCGCCCGGCGCCGGTAGGACGCGCGGGTGCGGCGGCGAAGGGGACCATAACGCTCTCGCCCGGCGCTCGCCGGGCCCTCCTGAGAGGATGAGTTCGGTTGGTCTACCGCCCGCTTGGCGCGACCGGCCTCACGGTCTCCGCCCTCGGCTTCGGCGCCATGCGCCTGCCGCAGGACCTCGACGAGGCCGTCGAGGTCCTGCAACACGCGTTCCGCCTCGGCGTCAACTTCCTCGACACCGCCCCCGCCTATGGCGACAGCCACAGGAAGTGCGCCGCGGCCCTCAAAGGCTGGCGCGACAAGGTCACGCTCTCCACGAAGAACCCCTGTTGGGGCGAGGAGCCCGTCACCGGATGGCGCAAGCGCCTTGAGGAGCACCTGGAGCAGCTTGAGGTCGACCATATCGACGTGTACGAGATCTGGCACGCCCTGAACTGGAAGGCGTTCGAGGAGCACGTCGCCCCCAAGGGCAGGATCCTCGATCTTGCCAAGAAAGCCAAGGACGAGGGGCTCATCAAGCACCTCTCGTTCTCCTTCCACGACACGCCGGAGGCCCTCGTGAGGATCGTCGAGACCGGCGAGTTCGAGTGCGTCATCCTCCAGTACAATCTCCTCGACCGCGCGAACGAGGAGGGCATGATGAAAGCGGCTGAGCGCGGCATGGGCGTCATCGTCATGGGCCCCGTCGGCGGAGGGCGTCTCGCCGGGCTTTCCCCCGAACTCGCGAAGATGGCTCCCGGCGCGGTGGCGAGCAACCCTGAACTCGCGCTCCGGTTCGTGTTCGCCAACCCCGCGGTCTCGACCGCGATCTCGGGCATGGGCTCCACGCGGATGGTGGACGAGAACGTCGCGACCGCCTCGCGCGAAGACCCCATGGGCCCCGAGGAACTCGAGAGGCTTAAGGACGCTCTGGATGAGGCGCGGAAGTTCGCGGAGCTGTACTGCACCGGCTGCGGATACTGCATGCCGTGCCCGCACGGGGTGGACATCCCCGGCAACTTCGCCCTCATGAACTACCACCGCGTCTACGGGCTCACCGACTACGCGAAAGCGCAGTACGCCAAACGCCCGAAGGAACGCGAGGAGGGCGATGAGAAAGCGCGTCTCTACGCGGGCGCCTGCGTGGAGTGCGGCGAGTGCGAGCCGAAGTGTCCGCAGAAGATCCCGATCATCGCGCAGCTCAAGGAGACCCACGAGACGCTCGGCGGGTGAGGCCGACGAACGCCGGATCAGTGAGGGGATAGCGGGATGGCTACTGGAACCGACGACGCGTTCGCGTCAGCAAGCCTGCGGCATCTGGACGGTGCGGAGCGCATGTTGGGTGACCCGGCGCTGCCAGACGAGTGCGCGTACCTCGCGGGGTACGTGGTCGAGTGCGCGCTGAAGGCTGTGGCTGAGTGCAGCGGGCTAGCAGGTAAGGACTTCGCACACAGTCTGAGAGCCCTGACTGGGCCGGTGTTGGTTCGTGCCTACGCGCTCTGGCCCTGTTCGCGTCGGTATGCGCTGCCCGTGGACCCAGAGCTCGACCGCGTGCGCGACGGTTGGACGCCTGAGATGCGCTACAGCCGTACCGGGTCCGTGTCCACGAGTGAAGCGGGAGTCTGGCTGAGCGGAGCGACGGGGATCGTGGAGTCGGTGCTCATCCCGGCGATCCTTGACGGTGTGGTGACG
>CAZCER010000104.1:8476-10720 GCA_964497385.1 uncultured Armatimonadia bacterium
GCGTAACGCGGCTCTGGGCGTACTCGCGGACTGCGTCAGCAGCGGTCTCGTCGTGGAGGCCTGCCTCATCGTCGACACGCACGGGCTGCTGCGGGCCCTCGTGCGCGGCCATAGACCGGAGGACCGCCTGACCGTTCGGGCTGGGGTGGACTCCCAGATGGCTACCGCAGCCGAGGACTACTGGACCAGCGAAGTGTGGTGCGACGACAAGAGGGCCAGTCGACCGGAGAAGGCGCTCTATGCCGCTGCCTGGAATGACGCGCGTCCGGCGACGAGCCTACTCGGCGTGAGTATCCTCAGCCGGATCCTGACGAAGCAGGCGTGGTCAGGCACTCCCGCGCTTCCGCCATGGTCTGCGCCGCCGGACGGCGTGCCCGTGGTGTCCTTCTATTCGTACAAGGGCGGAGTCGGCCGGACCACGGCGCTGGCAGCCATGGCCGTGGCCATGGCGCGCCGCGGACAGCGGGTGGCTGTCGTCGATCTCGACCTGGAGGCTCCGGGGCTCCGATCGGTCTTCGCTCCGCCAGACGGCGTCGCGCCACCGTACGGAGTGACCGACTATCTACTCGAGGGCTGTGCTCAGGGCGCAGACAAGCTGGACCTCTCAGACTACTACTACGTGGCGGACAACCGCTCAGTGGTCGGCGACGGCGGACAGCCCATCTACGTGGTGCCAGCAGGCGAAGTGAACGGTGACTACGTTGAGAAGCTTGCCAGGCTTGACCTCGCCGAGCTGGTCCCGGGGCGCCGTACGGGCCAGGGCGGGCCGGACTCAGTGACGGCACTCTTGCGCGCGATACGCGAGGGTATCTCGCCTGACTGGATCTTGCTCGACTCGCGGTCGGGTCTGCACGACCTCGGGGGCCTGTCGCTGTGCGGGATCGCGCACATCCACGTCCTGCTGGGGTTGGCCTCTGAACAGAGCTGGCAAGGTCTGCAACTGGCTGTCGGACACCTCGGCGCTCGCCGCCTTGCGGCCGGCTCCCATCAAGCGCAGTGTGTAATGGTGCATGCCATGGCGCCCCCCAGCGGTCCTGAGTTGGAGGCGCGTGCGCAGGAGTTCCGCGAGCGCTCCTACGACGTCTTCTGCGAGTCATACTACGAGGAACCAGCGCGGGATGCTGACGACGAGGCCGCAGGGGTACCTGACCAGGAGGAGCCAGAGGCACAGCACTTCCCCGTGCTGGTGCGCTGGAACAGCCAGTTGCACGGGTGGACCCGCCTGGAGCACGTGGCGGACAGTCTGACACAAGGGGACTACGAACGCCTGACCGCTCGCATTGGTGCTCTTGCCGGCGTTGCAGAGGAGGGCATGGAGAGCAGTGACTGAACAACTGCGCGGCGAGCTACTCGAGCAGATGAGGCTGCTCGGCAGGGGACTGGGTGAGCATGACGATGACGCCGCACTCACGCATCGGTTTCTGCCCCTCGCACACCACGCGCGGGCCCTGGAGACCGACGTGTTCTTGGTTGTTGGAGACAGAGGGGCGGGCAAGACCGAGCTCTTCCGGGCCATGCGGATCCCAGCCATCCTCGGGGCGATTCGCGCGTGCAGCCGCTCGTCGCGCATCCCCGACCCCGCTACCTCGCGATGGCCGGTGGGCTACTCGACCCAGGGGACGAACCGGCCCGCCGCAGAGCAGATGGAGCAGTTCGCGCAGTCGGTGAGGTCCGACGCCGAGGTCCGGGCGCTGTGGCTTGGCTTGGCTGTCAAAGCGGCGGACGAGGCCGGGCTGGCGTCGCTCTCTCGCCCCGAGCAGGTCTGTTCGGCGACGTCGCCCCGCGCCATCGCCGATGCCGCGCGAGACAGACTTGACCAGTGCATCGAGTACCTCGACGCAACCGATGTGGAACTGACTGCAGGCGGCAAGTGGGCTTTCCTCACCTATGACGACCTGGACCGGCTGGCCCCCGGCGACCTCGAGGCGCTGGGCTGTCTGTTGCGCGGGCTGATGCAGTTCTGGGCCAGTCACGCGCGCCGATGGAGCCGGCTGCGACCCAAAGTCTTCATCCGCAAGGACATCCTGTCTAGGAGCGCCCTGCTCGGACCGGACGTCTCGAAGCTCGCCGCGAGCCGCGTCGAACTGCGCTGGTCACCGCGCGATCTGTACGCATTGGCTGCACGACGTCTCATGGGACTGCCATCTGGCTGGAGGGGGTACGTAGGCAAGCTGATGCCGCGGGATGCTGAAGAGCATCCGGATCTCGGCTGGCTGCCTTCTCCATCAGCCACGGCTGAAGCGT
>CAZCER010000105.1:0-1209 GCA_964497385.1 uncultured Armatimonadia bacterium
GGGCCTACCGGTCCCGCGCGCCGCGAGACGCGCCGCCTACCCAGCCACCGTGTACACCCGCCAGGGCGGGCCGACGCGGCCCGCCCTGGGATCAGTGAGTGGTGCGACTCAGTTCAACTCATCCCACGGCGCGCTCCAGTTGGCGGAGCAGGTGTCGCGGGCGACGCCCTGGGGGCAGTTCACGACCACGGTGACGGACTTCTCCGTCCCGAGAAGCGTGGTCGGATACGTGATCGAGTAGTAGTTCACGAACGCGCTCACGATGCCGAGGTCGGTGAGGCTGAACGCGCCCGAGGTCGGCAGGTCATACCAAGCGCCGCCCGTGCCGTCCGCGATCAGCTTCGGGTCATCCGGACGGCCTGCGAACGCCGCCGGGCTCACCACATGCACCTGGGAGTTGCCCGCGAGGGCCGCGACGCACGCCGCGACGTCCTGGCCGCTTGTGCCCGCCTGGATCGGCTCATCCGTGATGAGGATGTAGGCACGGCTCACGCCCGGACGCCAACTCAGGTTGTTGTGTGCGTAGAGGACGCCCATCGCGCCGTTCTCCGAGCGCGAACCGACGGACTCGATCGTCAGGCCGCCGACGAAGTCCTTGAAGGTCTGGAGGCCCGCCGCGTCATCCGCCACGAAGTCGAGGTAGCTGTCCGGCGCGGCGTCGTCGTAACGGAACGAGACACAGCCGAGGCGGAAGTCGTGGGATGGCATATCGGCGAGGAACGCCTCGATGGAGGCCACCACGCCGTCGCGCTCCTCCTGCATGCTCGCGGAGACGTCCATCACGAACACCAAGTCCACCTCGGTGCCGCCCTGCACCGCTTTGAGAGGCGCCCGCACGGAGTCGTTGTTCTCGATGACGGAGAAGCTCGTCGCGGTGAGCGGGTCGCCGTAGGGGACGTACCCGAGGAGGGGGTCCCAGACCAGCAGCGGTGAGAACGTCACGATGCCGAGCGAGGGGTCATCGGGATCCGGGTTGACGACGATGCTCGGGATCGAGAAGCCCGAGTTGGGCATGGCCAGCACGTCCTCCGCGAGCGCCGAAGTCGCGGCAAGAGTGATCGTCGTGACCGCATTCAGGCCCGGGTAGACGTCGATCAGCGCTGTGCCGATAGCGACGGCCCGCTGGGTGGCGACATCCTGGTCCCGCGCCACGACGGACACCAGGCGGTTCGAGCCGACCTGGATGCCGTAGAACGTGATCGTGGCCTC
>CAZCER010000105.1:1219-3670 GCA_964497385.1 uncultured Armatimonadia bacterium
CTGCGTGATCGGCGCGAAGTCCCCGGCCGACAGGGTGACATCGACACGGACGGTCGACGGCGGGATCGCCTCCGCCACGGCCTCGCTCTTCACGACCTTCATCGTGACCGTGCCGGTCTCACCCGACGGGATCGCGCCGGGGCTCGCCCCGAGGTCGCACCCGACCAGAGCCGTGAGCGCCATAGAGGCGAGGACCACCGCTCCGAGAAGCGCCAGACGACGGGTTGTGCGCGTGCTCAGCATTGCTTCCTCCCCCTGTTCAGGGATCCATCCATCCGTAGGGGCGGGTCACCGTGCCCGCCTGTAGGGGCGTCGGCTTGCCGCGCCCTAGTTGATGATGACGGGCACGTCGCCCTGGCCCACACCGATGGAGACCGAGATCGAATCAGTGTTCCCGAGCGTGTTCGTCACAGTCAGGCGCGCCGTGTAGCCGCCCACCGCTCCGTAGTAGTGCGTCGCGGTCGTCGGCTGACCGGTTCCCGTCAGATCGGGCGTCCCATCGCCGTAGGAGAGCGTCCAGGTGGTGGTCCCATCGAACTGGGCGCCCACTCCGGGCGAGGATGCACTCATGTCGAAGTCGACGTACTCCGGCGTCGCCAGAGCCTGTGGGTCGGGGAGGAGCACGGCGGTCGGGAGCCCCGAGTTCGGGACGGCGCCGAGGGCGGCGTCCACATCGATAAGCGGGATCGTGCCCGCGGGCTCCGCCGGGAAGCGCGGATCGGTCCCCGCCGGAATGGCGGGGTAGGTGATGGTCTGCGTCGCCGAAGCGTTGTTCAGGATCAGATCGCGCACCTGCTGGGGGGTGAGGCTCGGGTCCACGGAGAACAGGAGCCCCGCCGCCCCGGCCACGTAAGGTGACGCCATCGAAGTGCCGCTCTTGAACGCATAGCCCGTCGATCCTGTGGCGCTCGCGATGTAGCTTCCAGGCGCCGCGATCCGGCAGCACTGCCCGTAACACGAGAAGCTCGAGCGGCTGACCGGACAGCCTGCGCCCTCCCACGCGGCCCACGCCGCGGCGTCCCAGTTATAGGGGCCGGTCCAGCCGGTCGGGATGGCGCTCGCGACCACGAGAAGATTCGTGATGGACGCGTTGTTCCCGAGGCCCTTCCAGCCGCGCCCGCGCGCCGGGTCGTTGTTGTTGCCCGCGGAGGTCACCACCAGGCAGCCACGGCCGTCGATGTACTGCAGGACCGGAGTCCACAACTGCTGCTCGTAGATGTTGTAGGCCTCGCTCGGCGGGGTGGCCGAGCTGATGCCGCCGCTATAGTTGATGACGCGGGCGCCGCCCTCGGCGGCGGCGATGAAGCCTGACATGATGTCGGTGCTCCCACCGCCGCAGCCCGATCCGGCGATGTCGATCAGCCGGAGGTCGGCGACCCAGCACACGCCCGCGATCCCGAGGCCGTTGTTGCCCCGGGCCGCGGCGATGCCGGCGACGTGGATGCCGTGGTCGGTGCAGGTGTAGTCGCTGTTGATGCTGGACGTCCCCCCGACGTTCGGGGCCACGTCTTGGTGGTCAAGATTCTGGAACCCGAAGTCCACGATCGCGAGAACCGTGTCCTCGGATCCCGTCGCCGAGTCCCAGGCGTCCCAGGCGCCGCACGCCGTGTGGTCCCACGAGTGCGTGGCGTTGCTGTACAGCGGGTCGTTCGTCGTGCGGCGCGCGCTCGCCTCGCCCTGCACAACCGGCGTGTCGTCGCCCTCAATCGGCTCCGGCGCGAACTCGAAGAGGTTCGGCGCGGCGTTCCGCACGAGCGGCGAACCGCGAAGCGTCGCGCAGCGCGCGTCCCAGTCGGCCTTGTCCGTCACGGCCCGGAACCGGACTTGGAAGAGCCCGACCTGGCGGAGTCCGCCGACAACCTCGCCGTCCACGCTGTCGAGGAGCGCGTCGAACTCGGCGGCCGTGGCCGCGTCGCTCACGTAGACGAGCACCTCATCCGAGACGTAGGTGAGGCCCGACGCGTCATCGGTCACAACCTTGGCCGGGTCGATGGCGGCGACGGTGGCGGGCGGTTCCAGTGTCTGAGCGCCCGTACCGGAGCCCCCACACCCTGAGGTCATGACGAGCCCCAAAAGCGTCAGGCTCACTCCAACGAGCGCGAGGCCTACCCACACGCGATGGCGCATGAGAACGTTCCCCCTTCAAACGCGCGCGGCCGTGGGCAGATGCCCACGGCCCACGGTCTTGGTGCGTGGATGGCGGCGAATGTCATGCCTCTGGACGCCTTCATGCCGGCGCTTCACCCCGAGATCCGCTCGGAACGCGCCCGAGCGGATGCGCTCGCTTAGTGCGCCGGCCCGCCCGGAGGCGGATACTGGGCGGTCACGGTGACGACTTGCTCGGCGGTCGCGCTGTTGCCCGCGGCGTCCGTCGCGGTCCAAGTGACGGTCGTCTGGCCCATGGGGAAGACGCGCGGGGCGTTGCTCGACACCGTCGGATTCGGATCGAGA
>CAZCER010000105.1:3680-10705 GCA_964497385.1 uncultured Armatimonadia bacterium
GATTGTCGGTGACGGTCGGGACGGGAAGGTCCACTCGAGCGCCCGCCGAGCCGGGGCGCGCGGGGACGGTGAAGTCCTCGACGCCCTCGATGACGGGCGGTTCGACGTCCGCGCCCGGCTGCATGGCCACCGTCGCGTTCGCGGCCGGCTGGAGGGGCGCCGCGCCGGAGAGATGCGCGGTCTCGGCCGCGCCCGGAGCGGGCGCTGCGGCCGTGTCGCTCCCGCCTTTGCCGCACCCCGCCAACAGCGTGAGTACAGCCGCCAGGGCGGTGAGATAGAACAGTCTCTTCATCGGCTTCCACTCCCGGTACGACCAGTGTACCCTCAACTATACCCCGACCAGCCGGCAAACACACCCCCGAAGCCCGGCAGTAGCATTCCGCGAAGCCCGCCGAAGTCTTGCCTCAGGGAGTGCTAAACTGGGGGATTGTGCCCGAAGCCCCTCCCGACGATTCCGCGCCTGGGGACGAAACTCTCGCCCCTTCGCCGCCTGAAACCGAGGCGGACATCGCGCGCTGCCTGGGCCGCGCGTCCACCCTGGTTCTCCTGGGAAGCGTCGTCAGTGAAGCCGCTGACTACACCACGAACGTCGCCGTCGCCCGGGGACTGGGGGTCGCCGGCCTTGGGGCGTTCGGTCTCACGATGCGTCTGCTTCGCATGGCGCAACTCGTGGCCTGCGGCGGCGTGCCGCAAGCCAGCCAGAAGTACATCGCCCACAGCCACGCCCTCGACGATTCCGGCGGGGTGCACCTGACCGCGCTCCGGACCGGACGCCTCTCGATCGCGCTCGGCGCGGTCATGTTCGGGGTTCTCTGGTTCCTCGCGGCTCCCGCCGCGGTAGGCGTCTACAGCCGGACCGACCTTGTGCTCCCTTTTCGCCTCGCGGCCTTGGCCGTCCCGCTGCTCGCCGTGTGCGCCAACGCGCTCGCCGCCCCGCAGGCTCTTCGCGACATCCGGCCCTTGGTGGCCGTCTCGCACGTCGGCGTGCCGGTCGCGTTCCTGGCCCTCGCGTCCGGCGTGCTCGCGTGGGGCGGGGGACTGCCGCACCTGGTGCTGGCGTACGTCGCCGCCTCCGCGATGGCCCTGGCGGCGGCTCTCGTCTGGCGGCGCCGGTGGCTTCCGGCGGAAGCCGCGCCCGCGCGTCATCCCGTTCCGATGCGCGAACTGGTGAGCTTCTCGGTGGTGGTGCTGCTCGGGAGCATCGCCGCGCATGTGGTGAACTGGGCGGACGTCTTCGTTGTGGGCCGCATCGTCAGCGGCGAGGACCTGGGTCTCTACGTGGCGGCCTCCCGGACAGCGGGATTCGTCCTCTTCCCGCTGGCGGCCCTGAACACGCTTTTCGCGCCGGTGATCGCCGAACTGCACGCGCGAAACGACCTCGACCTCCTTCGCGGCGCCTACCGCATGTCGGCTCGGTGGACGGCCGGCGCGTCCCTCACGCTCTACGGAGTCCTCGCGATCGCCTCCGACCAGCTTCTCGCGGTCTTCGGCGGTGGCGGCGGCGCCGGCGCGCCGGCTCTCGTGATCCTCGGCGCGGGCTATCTTGTGAACGCGGCGACGGGAAGCGTGGGATGGCTGCTGACCATGACCGGGCGGCAGCAGGTCGCGGCGGCGACGAACTGGGTCTTCGCGGTCCTGATGGTCGTGACGGTCGCTCTCGCCACCCCGGCCTACGGCATCGTGGGCGCGGCGGTCTGCTCGGCCGTCGCTATGGCGGGCACGAACCTGGTGCGTCTGCTCTGGGTCCGGCGCTCACTGGGCGTGCAGCCTCTTGAGCGGCGCTATGCGGCCTCCGCGCTGATCGGCCTCGGGCTGATGGCGGCTTGCCGCCTTCTGGCCGCCCCGCACGCGGGCTGGAGCCCCCCGGTGGTGGCCGCCATCGTCGCCTACGTCGCTCTGTCCGGGGTGCTCTGGCGGTTCGGCTGGGCGCCGGAGGCTCGGTACATCCTGGGCGCTACTCCGCCGGCGCCTCAAAGCGCACCTCCGCCGCCGCGATAGCCAGCGCGTTCGGACCGGCGTTGCGAATCGCGATCCGGTTCAGGCCCCGACGCAGACGCTCGCGGGGCAGTGCGACCGTGAGCTGGGCCCACTCCTCACGCGAGCCGTCGAGGCGCAAGCGTCTCAGCGGCGGCTCCGCGCTGTAGACCTCGCCGCCGTTCAGGCTGATCCACACCGCGGCCGGCGCGTCCGAGCCCGCGTTCTCCGTCCCGTAGAGGTCTCCCAGGACGGCGGTCAGGGCGAGCGTGGTCGTCGTCCCGGGCTCACCCCAGTGCTCGAAAACGATGTCCGCGACCGCATTGGCGTAGCGATCGAGCAGCACAGCCTCGCCGCCATCCAGAGTGACGCGCGTCGCGCCTTCACCGGGCTCGATCGAGGCGATGGCCACCGGTCCCTCTTCGGCGTTCGGGGGGAAAGCCACGTGGATGGGCGTCCGTCCGAGCGCGTCGACCATCAGTTTGCCGTCCCAGGTCACCCACCACTGCGGCGACGCAAGGGGGAGCGGGCCGTTGGGACCGAACAGCGCCACCTCCATTCGGCGCGCGGTGAAGAGACTCGGATCGAGGTCGACCCGCAGCAGGGCCGGGCGATCGACCTCGAGGAGGAGCGAGCCGTCGTCGGCCTGCAGCGCCTGGACGACCTGCGCCCCACCGGCGTCCGAGAGACAGTGCACGGGAACCGCCTCGCCCAGGCGGTGCACGCCGGCGCTCGGCGAGACGAACGCCTCCGAAGTCGGCCGATGCGCGACGACGGAGTAGGCGCCGGTGTCGGGGTCGAACGCCGAGACGCCCCGGGTCGAGGCGACCGCGGCCCCGCGGCCCGAGAACCACGCGAGCCCGTCGGCGACCGCGACGAGATCCCATGCGCCCAGCCGCGGGCTGAGCGCGCCCATCGAATGGGCGGGACGCCCCCACGCAACGGGCCGAGGGCCGAGGCTGACGAGGGTCATCCGCGAGCCGGCGACGCAGTAGTCGTAGGCGGACTGCGACTCGGCGGCGCCCTGCCTCAGGCCGGCTTCGGGCGGCGGAACGACTTCGGCGGGTTTGGGGCGCTCATAGGGCTCTTCCACAATCAGCCCGTGGCGATCCAGATAGTTCGGATCGGTCCGCGTGGGCGGGGCCTGGACCTTCGTTTCCTCGAGAATGGGCTCCGGCCGCGTTGCGTGAACGCCCAGGTAGTCGAGGGCCTCGCCGAAGAACGGTTTGCGTGCGAGTTCCACCGCCCCGTTCACGACGACGACTCTGCCGGATCCGCGGTGCATCGCCGCGACCGCCGGAGCGGGCGCCTCGTGCCAGCGCGCGAGCACTTCCGCGCCGGGCCGCTCCTCACCCCGCCAGATGCCGTGGCTCGCGTCCGGCGCCACCCCCAGCTTGGCTCCGCGACGGCCGATCTCGCCGCCCAGGTCCATCTCGATGTCCAGTTGCTCCACGACCTCGCCGAACGGCCGGGTCCTGTCGAGAGGAAGCCGCGCGGAGACGGCCTCCCGCGACTCCCGCGGGCGCGCGCCTCCTCCCGGCGTTCGCGTGGCCGCATCGGACCGCAGAATGAGCGTGTAGCCCATGTCCGTGGCGGCGAAGAGGTCGTCGAGGAGAGCGTCGCTCACCGCGGCGCCGTTGCAGAGAAACAGGGCGCTTGCGCCCTCGGGGCGGTCCGCGACGCCGATCGGCGACTGTCGGTCGCGCCGAAGCACATCCGGCGGCGCCGCCGCGGCGATGTGGACGGATCGCCCGGCCTCATTGAGGAGAGCGAGCGTGGACGCAACCTGATCCGGCCCCGCGTCCGGATCGGGCTTCACGGCCCGCGCGAGCGCGCAGGCGGGCTCCACGACTAGAGCGACGTCGGAGCGCGGTCGGCCGTCCGTCTCCGTCTCGCTGAGCGCGCGCGAGAACTCGGAAAGCTCGCGCGCCGTGCGCGTCATCTCGTCCGTGGGCCACTCGGTGAGGATGGAGGCGTCGCCGAGCACGACGGCGCCGACGTCGGCGGCCATCGCCGCCAAGGCGGCGCGAGCCACGTCGGCGGGGCGCGCGGTCTCCCAGTCGAGCCACAGGCCTCCGGCCGGTCCGTAGACTCCGGCCTCGAGGGCCGCGATCTGCGGAACCAGCGTTGGCGCGCGGGGCGCGGTCGCCTCCCGCCATGCGCGTACGTTTGCCGGAAGACTGGGCGCCGCCGCGGCGAGCAGCAGCGGCTGGTCGGTGACGACGACGAACTCCACGCCGGCTTCGCCGCACGCGGCCGCGCCCGACCGGACGACCTCGGCGACGCCTTCCGCCCACGCCGCCGCGGCGGCCTCAGCGGCGGCCGGCGCCGCGTCGAGGGCTGCGGGGACGGGAGGAGGAAGCCGCCACATGAGGCCCGCGAGGCCGCTCTTGTCCTCGATCTCTCGGAGCGCGCCGCGCAGGGCGAGGCTCACGAGTCGCGCCTGATCCGCCGGCGGCGCCGCCACTCCCTGGCGCGTCGCTTCGAATCCCTCGAGGTAGACCCGGAGGCCCGATGCGCGGGCCGAGGCCAGCGCGGCGCGGATCCGCTCGCGGTCGGCGTCGCCATGGTCGAAGCCCGCTCCGCAGCCGAAGTGGTAGCCCGTCTCGACCGTGACCCCTTCGCCGGCGCCGAGCACCACGGTGTCGATGCCGCAGGCCGCGAGGCGCGCGAAGTCGGCCTCGAAGCCATCCGTCTCGCCGGGCGCCGCGGCTGGCCCGAGCAACGCGGGCCCGTAGTCGCGGACCTCGGCCGGACCGGCCGGCAGGTAGGCCCCGAGCCCGGATGCGGAGCACGTCGAAGCGATGGGCGCGAACAGCAAAACGACCCGGGCGAACGTCCAGGCGCGGAGGTGTGACATGGCGGACCAGCCTCTCTCAGGCGGAGGGGGCTACCCGCGCTTCAGACCAAGCACGAGGCCGCCGGTGAACGCGGCGCCGAAGGGCAGATTGTGCAGGAGGACCTTCATCAGGCTGCCGACGGCCGAGTCCAGAGCCCCGCTCTTGGCGCCGGCCTCGAACGCATCTCCCATGGCGCCCCAGTTGACACTCGCGATGTTGTAGTAGATCAGGATCTGCAACAGGACGAACATTCCGCCAATGAGGAAGGCGGTCACCTTGGCGACCTTCTTGGCGAAGTAGCCCACGCAGAATCCGCAAATGCCCCCGAAACCAAGCTGCTGGATCAGGGGGCCTAGAATGCCCATTACATCCATTGCGCTTCACCGTCCATTGTCTTCGGAGGGTCGTTCTCCACTCCTTCGACGCACGACCAGGGGAGGGGGTGCGGCTCGCGCGCCGAATCCACAAGGCGGACAGCGTTCGTGCAATGCTGTTGGTGGCAAACCACGCGGAGGTAGCCTATGTCCCACCCGAGAGCCCTACGACTCGCGCCAGCCCTCGTCCCGGCCCTCTATGCCTGCCTGATGGCGACCGGCGCGGCCGCCCAAGACGAGGCGGAGGCGGCGCCCTCGACTCCCGCCTTCACGGACGGGCCCTACTGCGGCTGCGGCATGGACGGCGGCTTCTGGGCGATCGCGCCGGAGGAACTCGCCGTCCTCTACCCGGCCGGGGTCGACCGCGAGGCCGCCGACGAGCCGACCGTGAACGCGCCCGAAGGCCTCGCGCTGCTGTGCGCGTGCGTGGCTGACATCGATGGCGACGGTCAGTCGGAGACGGTCGGCGCCATCGGCACGCCGCTGGAGGGCGACTTCCCGATCTCCGAGCATGTGTCGTTGGTGGTGCTTGAGGACGGCGGCGCGGAGCCCGTCGCCGTCACGGACCCCATCCAGGCCAACGGCTATGAAGAGGCCTACTCCGGCATGCATCTCTTCGTCGCGGACGTGGACGCCGACGGCGAGCCGGAGATCCTGCTGCGAGGATGGACGGCCGGCGCGAGCGCCCGTCCGACCACGGTCACCGTTTTCCGACCGGTCGCGGACGGGACGGCCCTCGAGGCGTTGGGGCAGGCGACGGGTGAGATCGATGTGGTGATCGCGGACCTGGACGGCGACGGCGCGCCGGAGTTTGTCGGCGGCGGGAGCATCGGCTGGGAGATCCCCCACGTTTGCGCGCCGCGTTGGACCACAATCTGGTCGATGCGGGACGGCGCGCTGGTCGATGTGTCGGCGTCTTTCCCCGACCAGGCCGGCGCCCCGCTCGAGGAGTTCGAGGCGCTCTTCGCGCTTGAGGACCTCGACGCGGACCCGCGCAAGGACTGCGAGATCGCCTACCATATGGGCCTGCGCTGCGAGTTGGATCAGGAGCCGAAGAAGGCCGTTCCGTGGTACAAGACCGCGCGCGCGGCCTACGCGGCGGCCATCAAGGAGTGGAAGGACCTCATGCCCGACGACGAGCCGACGTTCCTGCTGGAGCGACAGGCCGCGGTGGAGCGGAGGCTCGCCGAACTCGAAGGCTGACCTGCGGCGCGCGGAGGGAAAGCGCGCCGATCGCGAGACCCGAGGCGCCTCTCAGGCGTCTCAGTACTGGTTGGTGACGGTTGCCGTCACCGGCACTCCAGGAGAGATGGGGGCTGTTCGCGTGAAGAGAGTCTTGAGGCTGGGGACGGTGATGACGCTGGCGCTGGCCCTCGTGATCGCCGTTGGCTGCTCGAGCGGCGCCGGCGATGGCGACGGACCCACGATCACCGGAACCGTGCGCGGGACGGTGGTGGACGGTTCCAGCAACCCGATCCACGGGGCCACGGTGCAGATCGTGACCAACACCAAGACGTTCGAGACGACTTCCGGCGAGGACGGGTCCTTCTCGTTCTCCGACGTTCCGAGCGGCACGTACACGATCATCGCGTCCTACACGTCGGGTTCCGGCTACATCAGCGGGTCGACCACTTTCACGATTGACGCCGCGCACACGTCGGTCCTTGTCGGAAGCATCCGGCTGTCGGGCTCCGGGCCCCCGCCCCCGCCCTTCAGCTAGAGCGCGGAACTGGATTGAGACGCGTCTCCGCGAGCGCGCCTGCGCTCGCGGAGACGTTGCGTCGCTTGCGCAGGGCGGTGATCGCGTGCTTCTCGGGGCTTCGGACGCCGGTTCGTC
>CAZCER010000106.1:0-255 GCA_964497385.1 uncultured Armatimonadia bacterium
TCACGCCGAGGGCGCGGAGTTCCCAGTCGGCGCCGCTGAGGGGCTCCTGGGCGGGAGCGCCCGAAACGAGGACGGCAAGCAAGCCGAGTGTCGCGCATGCGAGTGCTGCTGATCGGGACATCGTACGCCTCCTTCGTCGCGCGGCCGGGTGGGCGGGGCGTCCCGGCACGCGGCTATCATGTCGCGGCCGCGTCGGCGCGCGGCGGGACGCCACGCCTACACGGGCGACGCGCGGGCGACCTGCCGGTCGCACCC
>CAZCER010000106.1:265-10697 GCA_964497385.1 uncultured Armatimonadia bacterium
CCATCCCTCATCCGGGCCGAGGCCATGGCGCCCGCGGAGCGGGCGCCGATCCTCACCCACAGTCAGCAGCGCCGGGGACCGGCAGCACGAGGGGGTTCCCTCCGGACTGCCCAAGCTCCTCTTCCCGCACCCTACGCGTACACGGCGTTCAGCTTCTCGCGGTACCACTCGAGCCCGAACGGCGGCAGGCCGGCGAGGTAGTGGCTGCGGGCCTCTGTGTCTCCGTACTGCCACGTGATGCGGTAGATGCGTCGGGCGCTCATCGAGAACGGCAGGCGCGCGAGGACGGTCACCGAGTCCGCGCGCGCAAGGCCCTCACCCTCCGCGAGAGTCTCCCCCGTGTCGACGTCGGTCACGGCGAAGCGTAGGCCCACGTCGTCGCGCGCGTCGTTCGAGGCCACAAGATCCTGCCCCCAGTTCGAGGGTTCCCGGAGGATCACCGTCACCGGCGCCTGGGCGCGCTTCACGAAGTCATACGCGAGCTTTTTGCCGAAGTAGTAATCCACGATCGCGTCCGAGATCTGCGGCCAGCCGTCCATCAGGTTCCACCAGAGGATGCCCGTCCGGCGCCACTTGCCCGCGCGGAAACTCTCGATGAAGAACTTCAGCGCCTCCGCCTGGGAGGCCTGGCTCGCGAAAGCGAAATCGTCCACATTGTCCGGGACGTCGCCGAAGAGTTCGCGCACCTGCTTCGCCATGAGTTCGACGCGGTAGTCGTAGAGGTCCACCCCGGGCACGGGCGAGGTGGAGTGCAAGATCCACTCGTCGTTGTCCTGGTAGGGCCAGACCTTGTCGGGGGAGAGGAACTTCTCGAGCGACTCCCGCGCGGGGCAGCCGTGGTAACCGATCTCGCTCGCGAAGTGGCAGAGCTGACGCGTGTAGTAGTCGCCCTTGAAGTAGTCGCGCGGACCCCACGGGTGGTTCTCGGGGAGGTAGTGGTCGCCCGCCTCGAAAGCAGTCTCATCGATGTACGGCGAACTCGGGAGGTACGGCCGGGTCACGTCCTCCTCCTTGAGCACGCTCGGAAGCGTCACCCGCGTGCAGACGTTTTGGTTCGGGTCGCGACTCCGGCCGCCCCAGTTCCAGGCCATGTCGCACTCGTTGTCTCCGGCCCAGAGCACGATGGACGGGTGCTGCCGCAGCCTGCGCACCACGGCTCGAGCCTCCTCGGCGAGCGCCTCTTGGAACGCCGCGTCCTGCGGGTAGACGGAGCAGGCCATCGCGAAGTCCTGCCAGACCATGATCCCGAGTCGGTCGCAGGTCTCGTAGAAGAGGTTGTCCTCGTAGACGTTCCCGCCCCAGCAGCGGAGCATATTGCAGCCGAGGTCATCGGCCATCTCGAGGATCCGCGGGATCCGCGCGGCGTCGCGTGAGTGGAACGCGTCCACCGGCACCCAGTTCGAGCCCTTCGCGAAGACGCGCTCGCCGTTGACGCGAAAGAGAAACCGCCCGTCGCCGCGCTCGTTCGTCGTGCTCGTGCGGTCGAGTTCCACGGTGCGGACGCCGTGCGTGAACGAGAGGCTGTCGATCTCCTCGCCGTCACGCGCGAGCCGCACGGTCACGTCGTAGAGCGCCGCCTCGCCGCGCCCTTTCGGCCACCAGAGCGCCGCCGACGGAACGCCGACGCCCACGCGGCCCACGTCGAAAAGAAGCGGCGCGCTCGCCGCGAAGCGCGACGCCCCGCACGCGCCCTCGACCTCGAGCGCGTACCGCGGCCGCCCGTCCTGCGCGTGCGTCGGTCCGTCAAGCCGAGCGCGATAGTGGAGCTGCAGCTGCGCCCAGGAGCCATCGCCCGAGATGGAGAGAGTCTCGAGGTAGACCGTCTCCAGGCGCTCTTTCGGGAGGAACCGGATGTGCACGGGCCGCCAGATGCCCGCCGAGACCGCGCGGGGCATGATGTCCCATCCGTACATGTGCGGAGCTTTGCGCACATAGAGGGACTCGCACCGATGGGACTCGGCTGAGGCGGTGTAAGGATAGGGGAAACGCCTGGCCTCAGGCACGGCCGGCCGGATGTGGACCACGAGGTCGTTCCGAGCCGCAAGCGACACCGGTACCGAGTGCTCGATGAGCATGTTCGCGGTCGAGGCGACGTGCTCGCCGTTCAGGTAGACGTCGGCGAAGCAGTCGAGACCCTCGAAGGTCAGTACAGCCTGCGTGTTCTCGGGGACGGAGGCGGCGAACTCACGGGCGTACCAGAGGTGCGTGCGCTCCCACTGGCGCAGGGCCGCGATGTTCATCGCTTGGAAGGGATCCTCAAGGAGCCCGTTCGCCTGGAGGTCCAGTTCGAAGTTGCCCGGGACCGAGGCCGCGAGCACGGGCAGCCCGGCTCTCTGAAGGCTCGTCATGTCCTTCGGCGGGGCCGCCGGCGGCGCGTCCGCGTAGGCGAGAAGCCATTCGCCTGAGAGGTCGAGAGTGGTTTGCCGTCGTCTGAAGTCCATGGATGCGGCCCTCCGGAGTGAGCGAATCGGCGTGCGAGGGAGGTTTCCGCGCGGCGCGCCGCCGGCCTGCCGGAGAGCGGTGCGAGCACTCTTCTTCGCGTGCCAACAGGCCTTCGCAGGGTCGGAAGCGAATGCGGGAGGCTTGAGTGACTTGCCCGCACCGAGCCCCGGCGTCCTTGCCCGGCTTTCCGGAGCGGCGCTACAATGCACGGGCTTCGGGTGGTTTGCGAGGCCCGGACGGTTCATAGACAGCGGTGAGTCCCCGTGCCGCCCGTGTGGCCCCCTGCGGCCTGCGGCGTTTGCGCTCGGGTCGTGCGACGCGTCTTACGGGGCGGACACCCGCTCTCACGCCCGCCCATCGGCTTGACGGCCGAGCCGCTCTACCGACGGGAGATGAGACATGCTCGAAACCGTAGATCCCACCCTGTCTCGGGAGGTGAGACGCCTCTCCGATCAGCAGGTCGAGCGCTGCAACCAGTGTGGGAAGTGCACCGCCGGCTGTCCGATGAGCCCAGACATGGACATCCAGCCGAACCAGATCATGCGCGCGGTGCAGCTCGGCGCGACGGATCGCGTCCTTCGCTCCCGAGCCATCTGGCTCTGCGCGTCGTGTGAGATGTGCGCGGCGCGCTGCCCGATGGAACTGAGCGTGGCGGAGGTCACCGACGCGCTCCGCCAGATGGCGCTCGAGCGCGGCGTGGCGGACACCTCCACCGGAGTGCCGCAGTTCCACAAGGGCCTCCTCGAGAGCGTCGCGCGCCACGGCCGGGCCCATGAGATCGAGACGGTGGGCGCCTTCAAGATGCGCACGCGCCGTTTCACCGAGGACGTCCCCCTGGGCGTCCGCATGTTCACCCAGGGGAAGCTGCCGCTTCTGCCGCACCGCACGCCCGGGCGTGGCCGCATCGCGGAGATCCTCAAGGCCAAGCTGGGGCGGAAGGGGGAGGCCGATGGCTAGCTACGGCTACTTCCCTGGCTGCTCCCTTGGAGCGACCGCGAAGGAGTTCGACGTTTCCACCCGCGCGGTCTTCCGGAAACTCGGGTTCGGCCTCGAGGAGATCGACGACTGGGGCTGCTGCGGCGCGACCTCGGCGCACAGCACCAACCGCGAGATGGCCGACGCCCTCGCCGCGCGGAACCTCTACCTCTCCGCGGAGCAGGGCCATGGCGAACTCGTCGTCCCCTGCGCCGCCTGCTACAACCGCACCAAGCGCGCCGCCCACACGCTGCACGCGGGCGGGGACCGGGCCAAGAGCATCCACGACGCTCTCGGCGGCGCTCCCGTCGGCGAGGTCGCGGTGCGGCACGTCGTCGAGACCCTCGTGAGCGACGACGTGCGCGCGGCGATCCGCGCGGGCGTCACGCGCAAGCTCTCCGGCGTCAAGGCCGCGGCCTACTACGGGTGCCTCCTGCTCCGGCCTATCGAGGAAGTCTCCTTCGACGACCCCGAGAACCCTCAGTGCATGGACGACCTTCTGGAGGACTGCGGAGTCACGCCCGTTGAGTGGCACTTCAAGAACGAGTGCTGCGGCGCGAGCCACGGGATCACCAACACCGGCGCGGCCACCCGCCTGGTCGGCAACATCGTGGACAACGCCCGCGCCGCCGGCGCCGACTGGCTGGTGGTCGCCTGCCCGCTGTGTCAGGTGAACCTCGAGAGCCGTCAGACCGGCATGTCGCCGCTGCCGGTCGTCTACATCACCCAGGTGGTCGGGCTCGCGCTGGGCATTGAACCGCGAGATCTGAAGCTTCCGCGCTTCTTCCGTGTCCCCGAGCCGCGGGAGGTGGCCTCCTAATGGCGCGCATCGGAGTGTTTGTCTGCCACTGTGGCACCAACATCGCGAAGACGGTCGACGTCGAGGCCGTGGCGAAGGCGGCAGGCCGCCTTCCCAATGTGGTCTACTCCACGGAGTACAAGTACATGTGCTCCGACCCCGGCCAGCAGTTGATCCACAAGGCCATCGCGGAGCACGGCCTCGATCGCATCGTCGTCGCGGCGTGCTCACCCCACCTGCACGAGAAGACCTTTCGCACCTGCGCGGAGGCCGCCGGCTTGAACCCCTTCCTTGTGGAGATGACCAACCTCCGCGAGCAGTGCTCCTGGGCGCACAAGGAGCGGGAGGACGCCACGGCGCGCGCCTACGAGCAGGTCGCGATGACCGTGGCGAAGTGCTATCACAACCAGCCGCTCTCTCGAAACGAGTTGCCTGTGACGCGAAGGGCGCTCGTGATCGGCGGCGGCATCGCCGGAATCCAGGCCGCTCTCGACATCGCCGACGCGGGCTTCCCCGTGGTTCTCGTAGAGCGCACGCCCTCGATCGGCGGCCGGATGGCGCAGTTCGACAAGACCTTCCCGACCCTCGACTGCTCGGCGTGCATCCTGACCCCGAAGATGGTCGAGGCGGCCTCGCACCCGAACATCGAACTCCTGACCTACTCGGAGATCGAGGAACTCAGCGGCTTTGTCGGCAACTTCGAGGCGAAGATCCGCGTCAAGGCGCGCTCGGTGGACCTGGAAGCCTGCAAAGGCTGCGGGGTCTGCTGGGAGAAGTGTCCGGCAAAGGGAATCCCGAACGAGTACGAGGCGGGTCTCGGGACGCGGAAGGCCATCTACGTTCCGTTCCCGCAGGCCGTGCCGAACGTCCCCGTGATCGACCGCGAGAACTGCACCTACTTCAAGACCGGGAAGTGCGGAGTCTGCGCCAAGGTCTGCCCCTCCGACTGCATCCACTACGACCAGGAGGACGAGATCCGCACCGAGCAGTTCGGCGCGGTCGTCGTGGCGACCGGGTTCGACGTGATGGACCACTCGATCTACGGCGAATACGGCTACGGGACCTACCCCGACGTCATCTCCGGCCTGCAGCTCGAGCGGCTCCTGAACGCCTCCGGCCCGACCGCAGGACATCTCGAGCGCCCTTCGGACGGCAAAGAGCCCAAGTCGGTCGTCTTCATCCAGTGCGTCGGCTCCCGCGATGAGCAGAAGGGTCACGAGTACTGCAGCCGCGTCTGCTGCATGTACACGGCGAAGCACGCGACCCTCATCAAGGACAAGATGCCCCACGTCGATGTGAACGTTTTCTACATCGACATCCGCGCGACGGGCAAGGGCTACGAGGAGTTCGTGATGCGCGCCCAGCGTGACTATGGCGTGAAGTACCTCCGCGGTCGCGTCTCACGCATCTACCCGAACGGCGATCGGCTCCGGGTCATGGGCGCCGACACCCTCCTTGGCGAGCAGGTCGCCCTCGACGCCGACCTCGTGGTGCTCGCGAGCGCCGCGGAGCCGCGCGCCGACGGCAAGGAACTCGCCCGCACCCTCGGCATCAGCGTCGACAAGAACGGCTTCCTCTCCGAGGCCCACCCGAAGCTGCGGCCGGTCGAGAACCTGACCGCCGGCATCTACCTCGCCGGAGCGTGCCAGTTCATCAAGGACATCCCCGACGCCGTCGCCTCGGCCAGCGCGGCGGCGGCCAAAGCCGCGGGACTGCTCTCGAAGGATCACCTCCTCAGCGAGGCCCAAGTCGCGAGCATCAACCAACTCGACTGCCGCGGATGTCTCCAGTGCGTGGCGATCTGCCCGTTCAGCGCCATCGAGGAGAGTGAGTGGACCGACCCGATCACCCGTCGCGCGCGCACTGTGGCGAAGGTGAACCCGAACGTCTGCATGGGCTGCGGCACGTGCGCGGCCGGCTGCCTCGCCGGCGCGGCGCAGCTTCTCGGCTTCCGGGACGAGCAGGTTTTCGACGAGTTGGCCGCCGCTCTCTCGGTGAGCGCCGAGGATGAGCTGTTCGCGGAGAGCGAGGTGGAGTCATGAGCGCCAAGCCGAAGATCGTGGCGATCCTATGCAATTGGTGCAGCTACGCAGGCGCGGACCTCGCCGGCAGCAGCCGTCTGAGCTACCCCGCGAACATCCGCGTCGTCCGCGTCCCGTGCTCGGGCCGCGTCGACCCCCTGTTCGTGCTGAAGGCTCTCGCCGAAGGGGCCGACGCCGTGTTGGTGTCGGGCTGTCATCCCGGCGACTGCCATTACTCGAAGGGCAACCTCTACGCCCGGAGGCGGTTCACGCTGCTCATCAAGCTTCTCGAGTACCTGGGCATCCCGAAGCATCGCTATCGCTTCGAGTGGATCTCGGCGGCCGAGGGGCGCGAGTTCGCCGAGGTCATCACCGAGATGGTTGAGACCATCGAAGCGGCCCGGGAAACCCCTGCGGAGGTGGCGTCGGCATGAGCGCCCCGATCGAAGAACTACGCGACAAAGCGCGGACGCTGCTTGAGGAAGGCGCGGTCAGCAAGGTGTTCGGATGGGTCGACCACCCGACCACCGGCCTCCCGATCCCGCGCGTCATCGAGGACCCCGCGGAGACCGCGAACCTCGTCTGGAACGAACTCTGCGAGCAGGGCCTTGTAAGGCTGCTCAACGGCTGCACGGCGGAGAAGCCGATCGCGATCCTGGCCCGCGCGTGCGAGACCCGTCAGATCGCCGTGAAGCTCGGAGAGAACGACATTCCCCGCGAGAACGTCTTCGTCATCGCTCTCGGGTGCGATGGGATCGTGGACTACAAGAAGCTGGGCGACGACTGGACGCGCGTCGAATCGGTGAAGCGCGACGGTCAGACCGTCACCGTGAGCACCGACGCCGGCGAGAAACGCCTGAGCCTGGTCGACGACCTCCTGCCGCGGTGCATCGCCTGCCCCATCCCCCAGCCCGTGCTCGAGGACGCGCGCTTCGGCGAGTTCCCCGCCGAGCCCCCCGATCGGGAGGACCCGTTCGCGGCGCAGGTCGCCGAACTCGAGGCCAAGAGCGATCCGGAGAGGCGCACCTTCTTCGAGAGCGCCTTCGCGCGCTGCATCCGCTGCTACGCTTGCCGGCAGGTCTGTCCGCTGTGCTCCTGCGAGCAATGCATCGCCGAGGAGACGCGGCCGCAGTGGATCCCCCGCGCGACGACCGAAGGCGACAATCAACTCTTCCTGACGCTGCGCGCCATGCATCTCGCGGGGCGCTGCACCGAGTGCGGCGCCTGCGAACGCGCATGCCCGATGGATCTGCCGCTGATGGCGCTCAACACCAAACTCGCGACCGAGGTGGAGCGCATGTTCAGCCACGTCGCCGGCGCCGACCCGGAGGCGCCGCCTCCGCTCTCGACGTACCGCGACGACGACCCGGAACTGCCGGGCCACGGAGGTGAGCCGGCATGACGGAGCGCACCGCGCTCTTCCTTCCCGCAAGCCAGGTCACGACCTGGATCCAGCGCTTGCGCGCATCCGGCCAGCGCGTGCTTGCGCCGCACGCGCGCGACGGCGCGCCGGCGGAGTTCGCCGAAGCGACCGACGCCAGCGCGGTCGCCCTCGACGCCGACACGCGTCGCTCGGCGGTGCGGGCCGTCTGGTTTCCCGAGACCGAGGTTCTCTTTCGGACGCGCCTGACGCCCGAAGGGCCGAAGGTCACGCCCGAGCCCCGCGAGACGCGCCCAACGGTCGCTCTTGGCGTCTCGGCCGTGGACGCGGCGGCGATCCGGCGGGTGACGCACGTCCTGCGGGGCGGCGTCACGCCCGACCCGCTCGCGATCGAGGCCGAACGGCTCGCCCTCGTCGTACTGCTCGATCCGGCCCCCGGCCCGCGCGAGGCCCGTCGCACGTTCGCCTCCGTCCCCGCGCTCGCCGACGAGGCCGCCGACGCGGTGCTCACGCCCGTCGACGGAGGCTACGTCGTCGAGGCCCGCACCGATCTCGGCGACACCGCCGTAAGCCAGGCGGGCGACGCGCTGATCCCCGCGACCGCCGAGCAAACCTCGGCCGCCGCCGAGGTGCGGGCGAAGCTCGCCGAGACGACCGGGCGTGAGCGCCCGGACGCGCTGGAGGGCACGGCCAACGACTACTGGGACAGTCCCGTGTTTGCGAAGCACGCCGAGCGCTGCCTCGGATGCGGAATCTGCACGTATCTCTGCCCCTCCTGCCACTGCTTCGACATCCTCGATGAGAAGGCCGGAGCGGAGATCACGCGCTACCGCTGCTGGGACTCGTGCCAGTTCTCGCACTTCACCGTTCACGCATCGCGACACAACCCCCGCGGCAACCAAGCCGCGCGGCTCCGGCAGCGCGTTCTGCACAAGTTCCTTTACATGCCCCAGGAGTTCGGGGTCGTGGGCTGCTCGGGATGCGGGCGCTGCGTGGAGCTGTGCCCGGTGGGCATCTCGATCTTCGACGTTCTCGAGGAGCTGCAGGCAAGCCGGCAGCCCGCGGAGGTGAGTGAGTAATGGCGGAAGCGGCGCCCAACCCGTACGTGCCCTCGATGGCGCGAATCCTGCAGGTCACCGATGAGACCTACGACACCAAGACGTTCCGGCTGGAGTTCGCCGACGAGGCCGAGCGCGACAGCTTCACCTACCGCTCGGGCCAGTTCGCCGAACTCTCGGTCTTCGGTTTCGGTGAAGCCACCTTCGACATCTCCTCGTCGCCCTGCAACAAGGGCTACGTCGAGTTCACCATCCGGCGCACCGGCAAGGTAACCGACGCCCTGCACGGCATGGGCCCCGGCGACCAGGTCGGCCTGCGCGGCCCGTACGGAAACGGCTGGCCCTTGGAGGCCTGGGAGGGCAAGAACCTCGTCTTCATCGGCGGCGGCGTCGGGCTTCCTCCCCTGCGCACCGCCCTGAACGAAGTGCTCGCGCCCGAGAACCGGGGCAAGTACGGCTCCATCCAGATCGTCTACGGCGCGCGTTCGCCCCGCGACCTCGTGCATACGAGCGAGTACGACGACTGGCGCGCGGCCCCCGACTGCAAACTGCACCTCACCGTGGACGCAGGCGACGAGAACTGGACCGGCAAAGTCGGGTTCGTGCCGACGTTGCTCGACGAGGTCGCCCCAAGCGCCGAGAACACGATCGCGCTCACCGTCGGCCCGCCGATCATGATCAAGTTCGTGCTCCAGAACCTCGAGAAGCTCGGATTCGCCCCTGAGGCGATCTACACCAATCTCGAGAACCGCATGAAGTGCGGAATCGGCAAGTGTGGACGCTGCAACATCGGCGGCAAGTTCGTCTGCGTGGACGGACCCGTCTTCTCCTACGCGCAGATCAAAGAGATGCCGGCGGACTACTAGCGGCCAGACCAGCGGCGCCGGCGTCCCTGCCGGTGGCCGAAGAGTGACTGTGGGGCGGGCGACGTTCGCCCGCCCCGTCTCTTGTTGGGGGACTAGGCTTGGAACGCGCTCTACTATCCGGAAACGAGGCGGTCGCCCTCGGGGCCTACCGCGCCGGGTGCCGCGTGGCCGCCGCCTACCCCGGCACCCCCTCCTCGGAGATCCTGCCGGCGCTCGCGCGTCTCGGCGAGCGCCCGGGCGCCGCGCTGTACTGCGAGTGGTCCACAAACGAGAAGGTCGCGCTCGAGGTCGCCGCGGGGGCGTGCCTCACCGGCGCGAGGGCGCTTGCCGCAATGAAGCACGTCGGTGTGAACGTCGCCGCTGACCCGCTCTTCACGCTCGCCTACACCGGCGTCGAGGGCGGGCTCGTGCTCATCTCCGCCGACGACCCGGGGCAGCACTCGTCCCAGAATGAGCAGGACAACCGCTACTACGCGCGCCACGCCGGGGTGCTTCTGCTCGAGCCCTCGGACAGCCAGGAGGCCTGCGACTACACGCGCGCCGCCTTCGAACTCAGCGAGCGATTCGACCTACCGGCGATCGTCCGCCTCACCACGCGCATCTCGCACTCGCGCTCCGGCGTCGAGTGGGAGTGGGACCGCGAGGAACGCCCCCTCCAGGGCGCCAAACCGAATGTCGCCAAGCACTCCATGATTCCCGCGAACGCTCGTCCCCGTCGCCTCGACCTCGTGCGGCGTCTCGCGGAGGCTGCGGCATGGGCCGCGGACTGCCCGCTGAACCGCGTCGACGATGGCGAAGGCGACACGGGCTTCATCACCTCCGGCCTCGCCTACCAGACGCTGCGCGAGCTGCTGCCCGCCGCTCCCGTCCTGAAGCTCGGGTTCACCTAC
>CAZCER010000107.1:0-10631 GCA_964497385.1 uncultured Armatimonadia bacterium
GCGCGCCTAGCAAGGGGACGTCATGCAGCATCTGTTCGTGATGGACAACGCCATCCTACGCGACGAGTACACGGGCGCGCTGGTCACCTACGGCGAGTTCATCCTGGATGACTGCGGCGTTCGCTTCATCCCGGAGGCGTCGCGCTACACGCAGCCGATCGACATTCCGTACGCGGAGGTCGAGACGATCACCCTCCTGCGCCAGAACAAGGACAACCTGGTCATCGCCGCCGCGGACGGGGTGCGGCACATCATCTGCGTGCATCGCCAGCAGACCGCGGAGGGCGTGGCCTCGATCATCCGGCTGATGCGGGCCAAGGCGCACGCGCACGCCGGCGGACCCCGTCCGGAGCCGCCAGACGGGGGCGGAGGGGGTAAGGCGCCGGCGGGCGGCAACGCCTCGACGGAGGCCTCACCGACGGCGGCCGAACGTCTGAGGGGAGGACTCAACGCGCTTGCGGAGGAATCCGAGGCGCGCCGGAGGAAGCTTCGCGCCGGATGAGGAGTTGCGCTGCCGGTGCATCCGTATGCTCAGATACTGATCGTGGCGCTCGGAGGGATCTTCCTGATGGGCGCCGCTCTTGTGACGGCCTTTCTGATTCGCCCTCGTCGCCCGTCCGGTGAACGCGACGCGACCTATGAATGCGGCGAGACGCCGGTCGGTACGGCGTGGATCCAGTTCCCGGCTCAGTTCTACCTGATCGCCCTTCTCTTCGTCGTGTTCGAGATTGAGGCGGTCTACCTCATCCCGTGGGCTCTGAAGCTGAGCGATTTCGTCCACTACCCGCGTCTGGCGGGTGTGGGCGCCTCTTGGTTCGCCATCGTCGAGATGGGCGTCTTCCTGGGCATTTTGCTGCTCGGCTGGCTCTACGCCCTCCGGAAGGGGGCGCTGGAGTGGGTGACCGAGTAGAGCGTCCGGAGGCGCCCGAGATCGCGCTGCCGGATGCGCCCGGCGCGGTGGGGGCGGGCGGGATCGCCACCTTCGAGCGTCCGAGCGAGCCTCCGGTCCGTCGGGACCTAGGGTCTTCCTTCGTCGGGTCGCTGCCGGTGGCGGGTCGGGCCTTGGACGTGGTGGATCGCTGGATCCTCGCTCAGGCGCGTCTGCGATCCCTGTGGCCTCTCACGTTCGGCCTCGCGTGCTGCGCGATCGAGATGATGGCGGCGTGGGCCGCGCGTTTTGACATGGACCGTCTTGGCGTGATGCCGCGCGCGACGCCAAGGCAGGCCGACGTGATGATCGTCGCGGGCACGGTGACCCACAAGATGGCCGACCGACTCCGGCGGCTGTACGACCAGATGGCCGAGCCGAAGTACGTGGTCTCGATGGGCAGTTGCGCGAACTGCGGCGGGCCGTTCCTGGATGGCTATCACGTCGTGCGCGGGGTGGATCTGATCGTGCCGGTGGACATCTATGTGCCCGGCTGCCCTCCGCGGCCCGAGGCGCTGATCGACGGGTTCTATCGCTTGAGAGAGAAGATCGCGCGGGCTGAGGGCCCGGCGTCCCCGGTGAGGTAGACGAGTTGACCCTAACGGAAGCCGCACAACGCGTGACGGAGGATCTCGGCGCTCTGGCGACCGGAGTGGTCGCCGAGGCGGACGAGGTTCGCGTCGCCTGCGAGGTCGCTGTGATCGCCGACGTGGTCCGCGCCCTGAGAGATGGCTCCGTGGGCTTCGACTTCTTCACGTTCATGACGGCCGCGGACTACCCGCCCGGCTCGGAGCATGGCGGGGAGGCGGGCTGTCTCGACCTCTTCTACCACCTTCGCTCGACGCGGAACGGCGTCGCGGCGCTGGTTGCAACGACGGCCGCGCGCGACGGGGAGTCGGTGCGCACGGTGTCGGATCTCTATCGGGGCGCCGATTGGCACGAGCGGGAGTGCTACGACCTGTTCGGCGTGGTCTTCGCGGGCCACCCGAACCTGACGCGGATCCTCCTGCCCGACTCGTGGCGCGGCTTCCCGCTGCGCAAGGACTACGACGAGTCGATGGAGGACCTGACCTACACCCCGGACAAGCGTTGGCCGGAGATCGCGGCCGACCGTGAGCCGGAGAAACTCGCATGGAGCCCCGACGCGGGGAAGAAGAAGCCGGCGAAAGAGCCGGAGGCCTAGGGCGGGAGCCAGGTTTTGGAGAGTTTGCACGTCGAGCGCCACTCCCACTACGAGGAGATGCTCATCAACATGGGCCCTCAGCACCCGTCGACGCACGGGGTGCTCCGGGTGCTGTTGCGTCTCCGCGGCGAGGTCGTCGAGGACTGCAAGTTCGTGATCGGGTACCTGCACCGCAATCACGAGAAAGTCTCCGAGATCAAAGGCTGGGTGCGGGCGCTTCCGCTGACCGATCGCGTGGACTACCTCTCGCCGATCACCTGCGAGTGGGCCATGGCGCTCGCGGCGGAGAAGCTCGGCGCCGTGGAGGTTCCCGAACGGGCCGAATGGCTGCGCGTGCTGACGGCCGAGTTCTACCGGATCGCGAGCCACCTCGTCTTCGTGGGGACCTTCTGCAACGACCTTGGCGCCACCACGATGTTCATTTACGGGTTCCGGGAGCGCGAACTCATCCTGGACGTCTTCGAGAAGCTCACCGGCCAACGGCTGACGTGCCACTACATCCGGATCGGCGGCGTCGCGTGGGACATCACCCCCGAGATCGAGAAGGACATCCGCTCCGCGCTCGCCATCATTGAGGAGCGCCTGCCGGAGTACGACGACCTCTTCACGAACAACCGGATCTTCCGCGCCCGCAGCGAGGGCGTCGGGGTGGTCTCGCGGGAGCTAGCGGCGGCCTTCGGCATGAGCGGCCCCAACGCGCGCGCTTCGGGGCTCGACTTCGACCTGCGCCGCGACGCGCCCTACAGCGTGTACGACCGGTTTGAGTTCGGGATTCCCATTGGGGAGCACGGCGACGCCTTCGATCGCTACGCGATGCGGCTCGCGGAGATCCGCGAGTCGATCGCCATCGTGCGGCAGGTGTTGGACGGCATCCCCCCGGGTGAGATCCGCACGAAGCTGAAGGCGCGCTTCACGCCTCCGGCGGGTGTGGCGTACGGCGCGGTCGAGGGCGCGCGCGGCGAGATCGGGTACTTCGGGATCTCGGACGGCTCGGAGAAGCCGTACAGGCTCAAGATCCGCTCACCGTCGTTCTCGAGTTTGGCGGCGGTGGAGGACGCGATGATCGGCTGGAAGGTGGCCGACGTGGTCGCCATTCTCGGCAGCACCGACATCGTTCTGGGAGACGTGGATCGCTAGGCGCCCCGCTGGGGCGCCGCATGGAACGGTCAACGCGCGATGGAGAAGCAGGGCTGGATAGAGGGCGTCCTTTGGAGCCTGGGGCAGGGCCTCTGGGAGCGATTCCCGTGGCTCGGCCTCATCATGCCCGTTCTCTGCATCCTGGCGATCGTGTGCCTGTCGGCCCTGATCCTGATCTGGCTCGAGCGGAAGATCTCCGGAGACATCCAGTCGCGCATCGGCCCGATCCACCACGGGCCTTACGGCCTGCTGCAGACGGTCTGGGACGCTCTGAAGCTCCTCCAGAAGGAGGACATGGTCCCGCGCGCCGCGGACAAGATCGTCTTCTGCGTCGCTCCGTTCATCGCGTTCGTGCCCGCCGTGCTGCTGTACGTGGTCATCCCGTTCGGCAAGAGTTGGGAGGCCGCGGACCTCAATGTCGGCGTGTTCTACGTTCTGGCGGTCGGGTCGATCGGGGTCATCGGCCTGATCGTCGGCGGATGGGCGAGCAACAACAAGTGGTCGCTTCTTGGCGGCATGCGCGCTGCGGTGCAGCTCATCAGCTATGAGATCCCGGGCTTCCTCGCGCTTGTGGCGATCATCATGATCTCGAGCACGCTCTCCCTGACCACCATCGTGGAGAAGCAAGCGGAACGGGCCTGGGTGGAGTGGCTTCCGTTCACGGGCTGGTACTGCTTCACGCTCCCGGGGCTCATCGCCGCGGTGCTCTACCTAATCGCGGCCCTCGCCGAGGTGAACCGCCAGCCGTTCGACCTGCCGGAGGCCGAGTCGGAGCTGGTCTCGGGCTTCAACACCGAGTATTCGGGCTTCCGGTTCGCGATGTTCTTCCTCGGGGAGTTCTCGAACAACCTGATCGTCGCGTCGGTGGCGACGACGCTCTTCTTCGGGGGATGGGCCTCCCCGCTCGGGAACGCCTATCCGACCGCGGTGGGGTTCCTCGGCGACGGCATCCACTGGTTCTTCCTGAAGGCGGGGCTCCTCATCCTCGGCCTGATGTGGGTGAAGTGGACGCTTCCGCGCGTGCGCATCGACCAGATGCTCTTGGTCGCCTGGAAGGGCCTCATCCCCATCGCGGTCGTGAACCTGGTGATCGCGGCCGGGTACGTGGTGTTCGTGGGGGTGGGAAGCTGATGGCCGAGCGCGCGCCGTACAGCCCTCCGCGCACCGAGCGGCCTCGGAGCCAGTGGGGAGTCTTCGTCGAGGTCGTCGCGAACGGGCTCCTCTCGGCGGCGAAGGGCCTCGCGGTCACGCTCAAGAACTGGGTGGCCCGCCCGCGGGTGACAGTGTGCTATCCGTTCGAGGAACTGCCTGTCTCGCCCCGGTGGCGCGGGCGGCATCGCCTGCTCCGCGAGCCGGACGGCTCGCCGATGTGCATCGCGTGCGGGGCCTGTGAGCGTGTCTGCCCGAACAACTGCATCCGCGTAACGCGGAAGAAAGTGGCAATCACCACGCCGGAGGGCGAGGAGAAGAGCGTCAACCGGCCCGAGGTTTTCGAGATCGACCTGGCGCGCTGCATGTACTGCAATCTGTGCGTCGAGTCCTGTCCGAAGAACTGCCTGCATCTCGTGTGCGATTACGCGTACTCCATGGGCGACGTCAGGCGGATGCGCATCGATCTGGAAGGCCTCCTTCGCGCGGAGCCGCTCTCGGAGTACGAGCTGGCCGCGCGGACGGAGGAGAGCGAGACGCGCAGCACCGGTGATGAGGGAGTCGCGTAGTTGGAGACCCTAGTCTTCTACATCCTGGCGGCGTCGGTCCTGGGGCTCGCGCTCGTGGTGGTCACCACGGGCCGAATCCTGCGGGCGGTCGTGTCCCTCTTCCTCGCGCTCGTCGGCGTCTCCGGGCTGTTCTTCCTGATGCGGTCTCCGGTGCTCGGGGCGCTGCAACTCATGGTCTACGCGGGCGGGATCGCGGTGTTGCTCGCTTTCGCGATCATGTTGGTGCGGAGCATCACGGGAGAGAACGTTCGACACAGCACCAACTTCGCGCTTCCGGCGTTCTGCGTCGCGCTCGGGTTCTTCGGCCTGATGGGGATCCTCTGGACCGCCCAGGCGGGGACGGAGGAGTCCGAGCGGGCCGGAGAGGCCGCCATTCAGCTCTCGCAGCGGGTGTACGCGACCGAGCCCGCTGAGGAGATGGACCCGAAAGAGCACTTCTCGGTGCTCATGCTGCGCGAGTATCTGCTTCCATTCGAGATCGCGTCGGTGCTGATGCTTGTGGCGATGGTCGGGGCGCTCCTGATCGCGCACCCGCTCGGCCACCGGCACCAGCATGACGGCCCCGAGGAAGGTCCTCCGCCCGGCGAGGGCACGGATGACGTCGAGCCGGGGAGGCCGCGGGTCTCTCGGGCGGACGAGGGGGGCGACGATGACGCTTGAGACGCTCTTCCCGTCGACGGTTCCGCTCGCGCACTATCTGACGTTCTCGGCGCTCCTGTTCGCGATCGGGCTGTACGGAGTGCTCTCGCGGCGGAACGCGATCGCGATGCTGATGTCCGTCGAGTTGATGCTCAACGCGGTGGCCGTGAACTTCGCGGCTTTCGCGCGTTCGGGGCTTGGCGCGGCGCAGACGGAGGGCCAGCTCTTCGTGGTGTTCCTGGTGACGGTCGCGGTGGCCGAGGCCGCGGTGGGGCTCGCGATCGTGCTGGCGCTATTCCGAGTGCGGCGGACCATCAACGCCGATGAGATCGACCTGCTGAGGGGTTAGGCGTGACGGAGTTTCTAGCGCAACATGCCTACGTGGTCGCCGCGGCGCCGGCGCTTGCGTTCGCCGTGGTGATCTTCACCGGGCGGCGGACGCCGCTCCAGGGCGCGGCGCTTCCCATCGGAGCGCTCGCGATCTCGTTCGCCTGGTCGCTGGGGTGCCTCTACTACCTGCTTGCTGGCGGCGAGCCCGTTCACAGCGGCTTCGTGTGGGCGGTGGTGGGGGAGCGGTTCTTCTTCTCCTACACGGTGGACGCGGCCGCGGTGGCGATGCTCTGCATGGTGTCGCTCGTGGCGTTGCTCGTGACGATTTACTCGACCGGATATATGGAGGGCGACGAGGACTACAGCCGGTTCTTCGCTTTCCTGGCGCTGTTCTCGGCCTCCATGCTCGGGCTGGTGATCGCGAGCAACCTGGTGCTCCTGTTCATGTGCTGGGAACTCGTCGGCCTGATGAGCTACCTGCTCATCGGGTTCTGGCACCACAAGCCGGAGGCGGCCCGGGCCGGCAAGAAGGCTTTCATGACCACGCGCCTCGGGGACGCCGGCATCACGCTGGGCATCCTGATGCTCTTCCTGCAGACGCGCACTCTCGATCTCGCTCAGATCTTCGCGAAGGTGACGGCGGGCGAGATCCCCGGCCCGACGCTCTTCGTGATCAGTCTGTGTCTCTTCGCAGGGGCGGTCGGGAAGTCGGCGCAGTTTCCGTTGCACGTGTGGCTTCCGGACGCCATGGAAGGGCCGACGCCGGTCTCCGCGCTCATCCATGCGGCGACGATGGTCGCCGCCGGCGTGTGGATGATCTACCGGATGAGCCCGATCGTGGAGGCGACCGCCGGGACGCCGTGGGACGCGACCGTCTGGATCGCGGGCATCGGCGGCTTCACCGCGCTCTTCGCCGCGACGATCGCCATCGCGCAGGATGACATCAAGCGTGTGCTCGCCTACTCGACGATCAGCCAGCTCGGCTACATGATGCTCGGACTCGGCGTCGGGGCGTACTTCGCGGGCTTCTTCCACCTCCTGACCCACGCGTTCTTCAAAGCGCTCCTGTTCCTGGGCTCCGGCTCGGTCATCATCGGGTGCCACCATGAGCAGGACATCAAGAAGATGGGCGGCCTCGCGCGGATCATGCCCATCACTTTCGCGACCTTCGTGATCGGCACGCTCGCCCTCGCCGGCTTCGGGATTCCCGCGATCGGCGAGTTCAAGGGCATCGGGTTCTCGGGGTTCCACTCCAAAGAGATGATCATTGTCGCCACGTGGCTGAAGAACCCGGTGCTCGCGTGGATGGCCATCGCGGGAGCGTTTCTCACCCCGTTCTACATGACCCGCTGCGTGTGCCTCACGTTCTTCGGCAAAGCGCCGCGCGACCATCACGTCGCTGAACACGCCCACGAGACCAAGCCCAACATGACGATGCCTCTCGTGGCGCTCGCGGTCCTTGCGCTCTGCGCGGGCTGGTGGGCGCATTCCTTTGAGGCGTGGCTCGAGGACGGCTACGGCTTCCGTGAGGCGGTGACGGCGCACGCCGCGCACGCCGCGGTCGCCGAGGAGGGCGCGCACGGCTTGAGCGAGGCCGCCCACCAGGCGGCGGAGATCACGGTCGGCTGGACGGCGTTCGGTTGCGTCGTGGCGGGCGTCGGGCTCGGGCTCCTGCTGTGGGGCGCGGGGCCGGCCAAGGTCGAGGGGTGGGTGCGGCGGAGCCGACCTCTGGGGCTCCTCCGTACGCTTCTCAACCGGAAGTACTACATCGACGAGTTCTACGGAGTGCTGATCCTCCTGGCGATCCGCTTCATGATCGTCTGCGCCTGGGTCGACCTGCACGTGCTCGACCGCGTATTCGTGCGGGGTTGGGCGTGGCTCACGCTCCACGTCAAGTCGGCGATGGGATGGGCCGATCGCGTGATCATGGACAAGATCCTCGTCCACGCGGCGCCGGCGGCGATCTACCTTGCCGGCGCGGTCCTGCAGCTCGTGCAGACCGGCGCCGTGCACTTCTACCTGCTCGTGACCGCGCTCGGCGGCGTTGCGCTGATCGCCGCGTCGCTCTATGTCGATTCCGTAGTGAATGTGTTCCTACTCGTGGGCGGAGTGGCGGCCCTCACGGGCGCCCTTGGAGCGATCACGGCCCGCTCGCGACGGAAGGCGGTGGCTGAGTGAGACTGGCCCGAGGCCGACTGGCCTTCATTCCGACGCGGAACGGGAGGTGGGAAGGGTGACGGAGTTCCCGATCCTGTCCGCGCTGACGTACCTGCCGGTCGTCGGCGCTTTGCTGATCCTGTTCATACCGCGGGACCGCCACGAGGCGATCAAGTCCGCCGCCGTGGCGACCGGGGCCATCTGTCTCGCGTTGGCCACACTCGCCTGGGTCATGTTCGAGAAGACCGAGCCCGGCTTCCAGTTCGAGGAGAAGGCCAAGTGGATCCCCATGTTGGGGATCGGGTACCACATGGCCGTGGACGGCCTCTCGATGCCGATGGTCTGGCTCACGGCGCTGGTAAGCTTCCTCGCCATCCTCTATTCGTGGATCATCAATGAGCGCGTGAAGGAGTACTTCGCGCTCTTCCTCCTGCTCCAGACCGCGGTGACCGGCGTCTTCTGCGCCCTCGACTTCTTCCTCTTCTACATCTTCTGGGAGGTCAGCCTGGTGCCGATGTACTTCATCATCGGCGTCTGGGGCGGGCCGAGGCGCGAGTACGCCGCCATCAAGTTCTTCCTGTACACGCTGGTGGGCAGCCTCCTGATGCTGCTCGCGATCATCATCCTGTACTTCCAGAGCGGCGATCCCGGCCATCGCACCTTCGACATCCTGGAGATGATCGAGCGGCAGCCGATGGCCCGGCTCGCGCCCGGTCTCGCGATCGCGGTGTTCTGGGGCTTCTTCGTCGGTGTCGCGATCAAGATTCCGTGCTTCCCGTTCCACACATGGCTTCCGGACGCGCACGTGGAGGCCCCGACGGCGGGCTCGGTCATCCTGGCGGGGCTCCTCCTGAAGCTGGGGACCTACGGACTCCTGCGGATCAGCCTGCCGCTTATGCCGCACGAGTTCGCCCTGATGGCGCCCTATGTTGGGATCTTGGCGATCATTAGCATCGTGTACGGGTCTCTGGTAGCGATGGCGCAGTCGGACCTGAAGAAGCTGATCGCGTATTCGTCGATCGGGCACATGGGCTTCGTGACGCTCGGCATCGCGGCGATGAACACTCAGGGCATCTCCGGCGCCGTGATGCAGATGTTCTCTCACGGGCTGATCACCTCGTGTCTCTTCCTTCTCGTCGGCGTAATCTACGAGCGCGCGCACATCCGTGACATCGACGGGTTCGGCGGGCTCGGAAAGACCATGCCCGCCTACTTCGGGGTCTTCACGTTCGTCGCAATGGCGTCGCTGGGGCTGCCGGCGTTGTCGGGCTTCATCGCTGAGCTGTTTGTTCTGCTGGGCGCTTTCCAGGCCGGCGGCGGCGAACTCTCGGAACTCCCCGCGCTCGGGACGCCCTGGTTCGCGTACTCAGCCCTGCTCGGGATCATCCTGACGGCGGCGTACATGCTGTGGACGGTGCAGCGGGTGTTCATGGGGCCGAAGAACGAGAAGTGGACTCAGCTTCCGGACATCAACCCACTCGAACTCGCCTGCCTCGCGCCGCTCATGCTCCTCACCTTGCTTGTCGGCTGCTACCCCATGCCGCTTCTGACGCCGATCTCGGCGTCGGCGGAGGCGATGAAGGACCACATACTCCGGATCGTGACGGGCGGGTAGCGCCGCCCAGGCGAAGGGTAAGCGAGAGTGCTCTATCTCCTACCGGAAATCGTGTTGTGCGCGCTCGGTTGCCTCGGGCTCGTGCTGGCCTGCTTCCCGACTCGAAGCCGGGTGACCGGCTACGCCGTCGGCGGCGCGGTCGTGTGCCTCCTTGCGGCGGTCGGCGCGGCGGTTCTCGCTCACCAGGCGTGGGCCGCGCCGCGCGAGGAACTCCTGCGCTCGCTGCCGATCTACGTGCGCCACACGTTCGCGATGGACGCCTACTCGCGCGCGTTCGCCGCTCTCGCGCTCATCATCTGCGGGATCTCATTCCTGTTCAGCCTCGAGTACGTGCGCGACCGGCTCCGCGACCACGAGTTCGAGTTCCTCTCCCTGATCGCGTTCGCGAGCCTCGGAGTGAGCTGTCTCGCGAGCGGGAAGGACCTGCTCACCGTCTGGTTCTCCCTGGAGCTGCTGTCGGTCACGGGCTACATCATGGCGGCGTTCCTCCGGGCGGAGGAACGTTCGATCGAGGCGGCCCTTAAGTACTTCCTGCTCGGGGCGACGTCGTCCGCCGTGATGCTGTTCGGCTTCTCGTACATCTACGGAGCGACGGGTTCCTTGCAGCTTTCGGCGATCGGAGAACTGCTCAGGAACGAGGACGTCGGCCCGGTGATCCCGGCCGCGGCCCTGATGGCTCTCGTGGGCTTCGGGTTCAAGATCGCCATGGTCCCGTTCCACATGTGGTGCCCCGACGTCTACGAGGGCGCCCCGACGCCGGTGACCGCGTTCCTCTCCGTCGGCCCGAAGCTGGCGGGCTTCGCCGCGCTCGCGAGAGTGCTCTTGACCGCCTTCGGGACGGGGACGGCGTTCCTCGCGTGGGAGGCCGTGTTGACGGTGCTCACGGCCGCGACGATGTGCCTCGGAAACCTGGTGGCTCTCCGG
>CAZCER010000108.1:0-1607 GCA_964497385.1 uncultured Armatimonadia bacterium
GCCCGGCGTACTCGGGAGATGCCCGGAGTTCGGCCACAAACCGGTCGATGTCGAAGCGCTCTGGCAACAGGTCTCACCACTCGCATCCGAAGACACTCGGGGCCTTCGGCCTGTTCGCGGGGAGGGCCTCTCGTCTCCCGCTCTCGCTCTCACGACCAACTCGCTGACCATCGGACTGCCCCTCTCCGCCATTCCAGACGCGAGGCGTGCCCCCAGTTCCATGCGCGGGCGCTGTATACTTGCACCAGGGACCTCACGTGCGGGGCCAGTGGGCGTGCTGAAACGAGGTGAGAGATGACGATCACTCTGCAGGATGAACTCCTGGCATGCGCCTCGGCGCTGTCGGACGCGATCCTGCGCGCACTGATCGAGGTGCTACGCGACGGAGCGGGGGCCAACGGAAGCGCGATCCGTCGCTGGAGTTCGGCGATCGGCTCCATCTCCCATGAGGATGCCGAACAGATGCGCCGAGCCGTCGAGGACTGCGAGCGGGTCGAGCCCGATGGCTGGTAGGGTCATCGCCATTGACACGAATGTAGCCATCGCCCTGCTCAATGGCGACGTTGGAGCTACCGCGGAGTGGAGCATGGCGGGCGCGGTGTTCCTGCCCGCTCCGGTGCTGGGGGAGCCGCTGTACGGAGCGGAGCGATCCGCGCGCAGGACCGAGAACCTGCGACAAGTGTGGGAGCTTGCCGAAAGCATGCCGCTCCTCCCCTGCGACGCGACGGTCTGTCGTGAGTACGCCCGGATCCGGCTGGAGCTGACGTCGGTGGGCCGCCCCATCCCCGAGAACGACCTCTGGATCGCCGCCTGCTGTGCTGTTGCCGGGGCGGACCTGGCGTCGTTCGACTCTCACTTCGACTCCGTGCCAGGCCTGACGCGGCTCGACTGGGCGCGGTGATAGATCCCGTGCCCCCCATCCCCCTCACCGACCGTGACCGGATCGAGGCGTTCCTACGTCAGGACCCGTTCCTGCACCTGTACGCTCTGGGCGACCTCGATGACGCCTTCTGGCCCGACACGCGGTGGTTCGGGCTGGAGGAGGGCGGGGCGCTCACGGCCGTGGCGCTCCTCTACACCTGCGAGGACCCTCCGGTGTTCCTCGCGCTCGGGCCGGAGGGCGACCCGCGCCTCTCCGAACTCGCCGCGGCCGTCGCGGACCGACTCCCTCCTCGCCTCTACCTGCACCTGACTCCGGGCGTTGCGGAGGCGCTGCGTGGCCACTACGAACTGGAGTCCCACGGGGCCATGCTGAAGATGGGGCTCGCGGATCTCCCGCCCGAAGAGCACGCGCAACTCGCGGAGGTCGAGCCGCTTCCCCCCGAGCATGCCGAGGAGCTGCTGCGCTTCTACGCTGAGAGCTACCCCGGGAACTGGTTCCGGCCGGCCATGCTCGAAGCCGGGCCGTACGTCTGTGTGCGGGACAGTGAGGGGATCGCGGCCGTCGCCGGAGTGCATGTCTACTCCGAGAGGTACCGTGTCGCCGCGATCGGCAATGTGGCTACCCGACCTTCCGCGCGGGGTAGGGGGCTCGCCGGAGTGGTAACCGAAGCGCTCTGCAGGCGGCTCTCGGCGACGGTCGACCACATCGGCCTGAACGTCAGCGC
>CAZCER010000108.1:1707-10577 GCA_964497385.1 uncultured Armatimonadia bacterium
TCGCGGTCCGCATCGCTCGGAGGTGGCTCCAACAGGAAGTCCGCGACGATCGCCCGGCGGATCGAGATCGGGGGCCCGAGCGCCTTGTGGAGCGCCCAGGTCAGCTCCGTGCGCGGCATCTTGCCCTCCGGCCACTCCTCCGTCAGGAACGGCCGAACCTCGCCTTCCCAGAGCCGCTCCCGCTCAAGGCGGCTCTCGCGCCCCTCAGGCTCCAGCGACGCGGCCCCGCCCCACTCCAGCGCCCCGACGCCGGCGATCCAGGTCTCAAGGCGTTCCACGAAGCCAATGTGGCAGGGCGGCGGGCTTTCTCCCAGGACGCTCTCGATCAACTCGTCCACTGTCGCCAGGCGTTCGCGCAGTTCCGCACGGGCCGTCGTCTTCGCGCGCTCGAGCCACTTGCCGCGCATCGCGGGCACGTACGGCTCACCCTCGACCGTGCGCCATGCGTCGAGGTCGGAGCGCGGCGGAGGAGACTCGCCCGCGACGTCGCCGATCGCCGTCACGGTGACGTCGTGCATCGCGTCGAGCAGCCTGCATAGGCAGATCTCCGCGAGGGCGGCCTTGCCGAGCGAGGGCTCGCCCAGCCATTCCGCCACCCGCGTCACGATGGTCTCATCGACGCCCTCCGGCGTCTGGCGCATGTCGCCCAGCCACCGCCGGAGACCCACGACGTACGCGTGAAGAGCGAGCCATCGCTCAATCGTGACCTGGCAATGGCTCACCCGACCGGTCGGTCGCCCCAGTCCGATCGCGCGGCAGACCTCGGCGAGGTTCGCGACGAAATCCGCGCTCGTGGCGCAGAGGTAGGCCGCCTGCGCGAGCACGGCCGCGAGGTCGGCGTCGACCTCGCCAAACTCCTCCTCGAAAGCGCGCACACGTCCGGCGAACGCCGCGTCCCGATCGAGCATCGCCTGAGCGAAGGCGTGGGGCGAGACGCTCCGCCTCTCTTCCGATGTCATGAATGAGCTGGCCTCTCCGCGCGGTCCGAACCCGCCTGCGGGCGCGACTCCGGCCCTTTCGGCGCGAGGCGGGCGCGACGGCCCGTCGTCCCTCACGCGCTGTCGTTGTCCTGGGCTATCCTTCCCCCTCCGAGCGGGCCTGAGCGCTCGTCGCGGCATCTTTCGGCTCGGAATCTCGCCCGACGGCGCGCGGACAAGCCCGGTCGCCGGAGGCAGGCCGCAGCCGACCGATTGGCGAACAAGCCTGGGCGAAGGCTAGGAGATGCGGTCCGAGAGCCGTATATGTGCGGTTGGAGGCCTATGTACGCTTTGGTATACTGGCCGCACCACCTGATGAGATCGGGTCTCCGTTGAGAGAGGAGTTCGCCCCCATGAGGTTTGGCGGACGCGTTTGGGCAGTAGCAGGCATCCTGGTGGCGCTCGCCTCCCTCCCGGCGCTCGCGCTCGACCTGACCGTTGAGAGCGCCGGCGAGAGCCAGGTCGTCAGCGGGGTCGTCACCGTCACCGCGACCGGCGTCGCCGAGGACGCCTATGTCATCCTCCGCGCCGACGGCAAGTACCTCTCGGCGGTGGGGGCGCCCTTCACCTACGAGTGGGACACCCGCGACCTCGAGGACGGCGACATCACCGTTCAGGCCACCGAGGTGGGTACAGGCGGTCCGGTCGGCGCTCCCGCGACCACCCGCGTCGTGGTCGCCAACTCGCTCGAGATTGAGGGACCCGTCGCCCTGGAGTGGGGCGTCAAGGCCGGCGATGTGGTCAAAACCTCCATCGACGGCGAATGCGACGTCTACGACGACTACCGGCACGAGTCCCCGCACAAGTTCGTGCCCGCGCGGCTGTATCGCGCCCTCGCCGGTCAGATCGCCGGCGCCGCGACGGACACGGTTGTGGAAGCGACCGACGAGCGCGTGTTGATCGAGCGCAGTCTCGACAGCCTCGTCGTCGATTGCACCACTCAGGTGATCGAGGTCGCCGGGTCCGGCCACGCGACCGAGTTCATCGTTCTCCCGACCGGGGCGATTGTCGACGGTGAAAACGCGGGCGCCTTCCAGTCCCGCGCGGCGATGCTCTGGATCCCGCTCCCGGCGCAACCAGTCGAGGCGCGGACTCAGTGGACCGGAGACCTTGTCTTCATGGAGAGCGCCCAGACGGGCTCGGTCCGCCACGCCAACGACGCGAAGCACGAGATCCTCGGTTTCCGCACTTGGGAAGGCGAGCGTTGCGCGCTCATCGAAAGCCGCGTTCGCTACCGCGAGGATTTCGTGGTGAAGTTCGCCGCCGACGAGGAGCGTTTCCCCCGGTCGAGCACCTTCGTCCGCCGACTCAGCTACTTCTCGCTCGACTCCGGACGCGTGCTTCGCGCGGAGGAGACCGTTGAGCGCTGGATGTCGGTGAAGGCCGATGAGTGGGGCGTCACCCCCGAGGCGTTCCTGGACGCGACCCAGCCGACCGCCGCCGGAACGCGCGGCGGGGAAGGCATGGAGGGCGGCATGGAGCCGGGCGGGATGATGGGCGGCTCCATGGGCCCGATGATGGGCGCGGGCTTGGCCGCCGCGCAGCCCGCGGAGAACGTTCCCGAGAACGTGGACCTCGTCTACTCGATCCGCACCGTTATCGACGCCGAGTAGCCTCGGCCGAGCGGGCGCCAAGCGAATCATGAGGTCAGGGCCGGGTTCGGCGCATGTCGGACCCGGCCTCTTGCTACGCGGCGAACTGGGGCGGGAGCGCGTGAACCGAGTCCTTGTTGCGGCCGATCCGCTCTTCCAAGAGCACTCCGTGCATCCGGGCCACCCGGAGAGCCCGCAACGCCTTGCCGCGCTGGAGCCCGTCTTCCAAGAGCGCCGCTTGCCGCGCATCGCCGTCCGCGACGCCGACGACGCGGAGATTCTCGCTCTGCACAGCGCCGCGCATTTGCGCCGCCTGACGCGCCTTTCCGAGGCCGGAGGCGGCCCGCTCGACGCGGACACGGCTCTCGGTCCGGAGAGCCTCCGCGTCGCGCGCGCGGCGGCGGCCGCGACGATCGATCTCGCCCTCGCTCTCGCTCAGGGCGAGGCCGACGGCGCCTTCGCGGCCGTGCGCCCGCCGGGCCACCACGCCACGCGCGACCGCGCGATGGGCTTCTGCGTGCTCAACAACACGGCGCTGGCGGCCGAGGCGCTTCGCGCGCGCGGGGTGCGGGTCGCCGTCTTCGACTGGGACGTCCATCACGGCAACGGCACCCAGGAGGCCTTCTACGCATCGTCGGAGGTGCTGGTTGCGTCCATGCATCAGAGAGACCACTACCCGCACACCGGCGAAGCGTCCGAACTGGGCGAGGGCGAGGGCCTCGGAGCGAACTGGAACGTTCCACTGCCAGCCGGCTGCCGGGACGCCGACTACCTGTACGCGTTCGACCGGCTCGTTGAGACGCCGCTGCGCGCCTTCCAGCCCGAGGCGCTCCTCATCTCCGCCGGGTTTGACCCCCATCGTCTGGACCCGCTGGGCGGCATGGCGGTAACGACCGAGGGCTTTCGCGCGCTCTTGCGAAAGGCGCGCGCCGCCGCGGGCGGGGCGCCGACGCTCCTGGTGCTCGAGGGCGGCTATGCGTTGGACGCCCTCGCGGAGTCCACGGCGGCCTGCCTCGACGAGCTTGCCGGCGCGCCGGCGGACCTGCCCGAACAGGGCCGCCCGCATCCGCACGTCGTCGGTCTGGTCGATCGGATCGCACGGGAATGGGGTGAACGGGGCTGATGTCGCTCTTTGCGCGCGTGTCGCCGTCGGGCCTGAGCTTCTTCGCGCTGCTGGCCGTGGGGCTGGTGGTGTCGATCGTCTACGAGGTGCGGCGGTGGCGCCAACTCGGAGACTTCCTGTCGAAACGCCAGAAGATCGTCCGATCGGTGAACTTCGCGGTCATCACCGCCCTGCTTGTGGACATCGCCGTCTTAGCGTTCGACCTGGCTCCACCGAACCCGGCGGTGCGCATCGGACTCCTCGGGGCGTGCATGGTCTTGCTGGTCGTGATCGTGGTCCTCGTCCTCTGGGACCTGCGGGAAATCCAGGTGCGGCGGCTCGGGAGCGAGATGGAGTTCTACGGGGAAGTCGCCCGCTCCATGGTTGAACACGCGCGCGCGAAAGGCCGGACGAAGGCCCCGCCGCCGGGGCCCGGCGCCAACTGAGTTCCACGCGGCGCTTCGCCGCGCATCAAGAGCGCACAGGAGGTGGAGCCGCCCATGCGGCCCAGTGACTTAGGTCTTTCGATCGGAATGCTCGAACCCGGACCGCGCGACTCGATCACCGACATCCCCGGCGTGCGCGTCGGGCACTGCACGCTTCACGACGACGAGCGCGCCGTCCACACCGGCGTCACCGTCATCGAGCCCTCCCCCGACCCTTGGGTCGACAAGCCGATGGCCGCCTCGTTCGTCCTCAACGGGCGCGGCAAGTCCGTGGGGCTCCTCCAGCTTGACGAACTCGGCTTCATCGAGTCCCACATCGGGCTGACCAACACCCTGAGCACCTGGGCCGTCGCGGACGCCATCGCGAAGCGCGTGCTGAACGAGCACCCGGACGTTGTCTCCGTAGCGGTCACGGTCGGAGAGTGCAATGACAGCCACATCAACGACATTGGGCGATTCGCGATCGGCGCGGAGCATGTGGAGCGGGCCTTCGCCGCGCTCTCGAAGGATGTCGCGGAGGGCTCCGTCGGCGCGGGAACGGGCTTCATCGGCTGGGGGCTGAAGGCCGGCATCGGGACGGCCTCCAGAGTTGTCGAGATCCAGGGCGAGCGCTACACTGTCGGCAGCCTGGTCGCGGCGAACTGCGGCGCCCTGCAGCACCTCCGAATCGACGGCTTCCCCGTCGGCCGGTGGCTCAAGACGCGGCGCGAGGCGGCTCCGAACCCCAAACCCGACGGCGGCTCGATCATGCTCTTCGGCGCAACGGACGCGCCGATGGACGTGAATCAGCTCCGCCGCGTGGCGAAGCGCGTGGCGCTGGGGCTTGCTCGAGTCGGCGGAAACGCCGGACACGGCAGCGGCGACGTCATCATCTGCTTCGGCCGCGAGCCCGCTCCGCCGCTCTCGGGAAGCGACGTCAGCAAGGTCTTCACGGCCATGATCGAGGCGACCGAGGCCGCGATCATCCACTCGCTGTTCGCGGCCGAGGACGCCATCGCGAGGGACGGGACGGTCATCCCGGCCCTCCCCAAGAAGGAGGTAGTGGAGCGCGTCCTCGCGGCGCGAGCGGCGCTCTTCGCGGACTGATGCGCAAATCCGAACTCTTCAAGACGGTCGGCATACTGGGCGGGATGGGCGCCGAGGCCGGCGTGGAACTCCACCGGCGCGTCATTCTGGCCACCGGCGCCCGGACCGACGCCGAGCAAGTGCCGTGCATCCTCTTTACGAACCCGGCGCTCCCCGATCGGCCCGCCTTCATCGAGGGCCGCGGCCCCGACCCGTTCGACGACATGCTCGAGTCGTTCCGCATGCTCGTCCAGGCCGGCGCCGAGGTGCTCGCCATGCCGTGCAACACGGCCCACATCTGGCATGAGCGCCTGCAGCCGGAACTCCCGGCGCCGATCGTCCACATGATCCGCGAGACCGTTCGGGCCCACGATCGCTCGATCGGGACGGCCGTCGGCGTGCTCTGCACCTCGGGCACGACGAAAGCGGGCATCTACCAGAAGTGCTGCGCCGAAGCGGGCCTCACCGCCGTCACGTCGACGCCCGACGAGGCGCGCGATCTCGTCATGCGGGCCATCTACGGCGATCTGGAGCGCGGCTTCATCGGCCTCAAGGGCGGAAACAAGAGCGAGGAGATCGTGGACCTCATGCACCGCGCCGGCGAACTCCTCATGGAACGCGGCGCTCAGGCGCTCTGGCTCGCCTGCACGGAGATCAGCCTCATCCGCGACGAACTCCAGGAACGCGCGCCCGTACCCGTCGTGGACGCGCTCGACGTGCTCGCGGAGTCCATCGTCCGCGACGCCCGCGGACAGTCGCGGGTCAGCGCCGCAGAGCACGCGGCGAAGTAGGAACCGCTTCCAGCGAAGGGGCGGGCCCCGAGCGCCCGCCCCTTCGCTCCCCAGCCCCACCGCATCGTCCCAAGGGCGCCGGAGCGGCCTCCGCCTCAGGCGCTCAGACCGGGCCCTCGCCCTCGCCCGAACAGGCCTCGCGCGAGGGCGAGGCGGCGCGGTGACGAACAAACCGGTATGGTCGGAGCGTTACGAGGAGGAGCCGCTGGAGGTAATGAGACATGGAGGCAGGCTTGCCCTCACCCGATCGCATCATGACGGCCATCACCGGCCTGGCTGACCGTCTGGCCGCCCAGCCGGCGGACGTGCAGGCTCTCGCGCGCGCGATCCTTGAGACCGCGGTGGAACTCCTGAACGCCGAAGCGGGCTCGGTGCTGGTCGCGGACCGCGCCACGGAGCAGCTCGTCTTCGAGCATGCCGTCGGCCCGCGCGCCGCCGAGCTGATCGGCTCGCGCATTCCCTCCGACGCGGGGATCGCGGGCCGGAGCTTCACCAGCGGGGACGTCATCGTCTCCTCGAACGCTCAGGATGACGCTCGCCACCTCCCGGTCTTTGACGACTACCAGACCAATGACATGATCACGGTGCCGATCTGGGCCCCTCGCGGCGTGCGCGTGGGCGTGCTGCAGATCCTCAACTCGCAGGGCTCGTCCCTCGGAGAGGGCGCCGTCGGCCTTCTGAAGGTCATCGCGGCTCTGGCCGCGCTCCTGATCGAGTCGTCGTTCGTGCAGCGGTCGCAGCGTCTGTCGGCGCTGGCGGAAAGCCTGGTGGCCATCCATCAGGACGTCGGCCACATGACCGTTCCGCTCGTGCTTTCAGGGCGGCATCTCCGCACCGCGGTCGCCGCCCACGTGACGCAGTGCCGCGACATCGCCGCGGACCTCACGAGCAAAGGAATCGACGAGCCGGCGGAGTCCCTCACCGGCTCGGCCGAAGTGCTCGTCGAACGATCCGAGCGCGCTCTCGCGGCCATGCAGCGCGGGGCCGAGCGGATCCACGAGCGCTCGCAACAGGCGGCGCGTTGCGCCGAGGGCGCGACGCTCCGTCCCCGGCTCGCGGAGCATGACGTGGGCGAGGTCGTCCGGGACGCGGCGGAGGTGCTCTGCTCCTACGCACAGGACTGCGACGTCCAGCTCGAGGTGCACGAGCGGGCCCACATCACCGCCGAACTCGACGGCCACCAGCTCTTCAACGCCGTCTACAACCTGCTGCGGAACGCCATCGCCCACACCTCCGGCGGCGGGCGCGTCTGGGCGGCGGTGGAGCACGCCGGCGAGGGGCGCTACGCGATCGAGGTGGGCGACACCGGAAGCGGGATTCCATCGCACGTGCGCCACCGGCTCTTCGGTTACGACCCCGCCGATCTGTGGGGAGACCTGCACCTCGGGACGCGGATGGTCGGCGGCGTGGTGCGCTCCCACTTCGGGAAGGTGAGCCTCGAGTCCGAGGTTGGGCACGGGACCGTCGTCCGACTCACGCTGCCGCTCTCGCCCCGCTCGGAGTAGGGTTTCCGGCGCGCGGTCCCGCTTCTCTCAACGCGCTAGCGGCGCTTTCCCGCTTTGTCGAGATCGTCTTCCGGGCGGCCGAACTCGCGCGTGATCTCGTCGATCGTCTCGGTCACGAGCCGGAACTCCGCGCGCAGCGCCTCGATCGACCGATCCTCCCTCTCGTCCCCTTCGAAGCGGAGCGCCGCTTCGCGGATCCTCATGATGCTGGACTCGAAGACGCTCTCGATCTTCCGCAGCCGCATGTAGGCCGCCTCGCGCCGTTCCCGCAGAGACTCCAGGGCTTGGAGCGCCTGGCGCGCTTCGGCGAGAGCGACCTCGCACTCGGCGCGAACGGCGGGACTCGCGGCGCGCTCCAGGTCGCGCTCCAGCCGGTGCACCTCGGCCGAGGCGGCGGGAATGGTCCGGCCGCTCTCGGCAAGGCGCGTCTGTTCGATGTAGGCCACGATGCGGTAGGCGCTGCGCCGCAGTTCCTCGAGTTGGGCGAGCAGTTCGTCGAACAGCTCTCCGTGCCCCTCCGCCGAGCGCCGGGCCTCGCGGCGCTTCCTCTCGATGCGCCGAAGCTGCTTGGACGTGTCGCGCGTGGCCTGCCCGGCGGCGAGCAGCGTTCCGACCATCACGAGCAGCAGCACCGGACACGCGCAGGCGAGCCAGCCCCAGTGCGCCGCAAGCCACTGAGCGGGGCTCTCGCGAACCTCCGCCGTCTGCACGAGCCGCACCCGCAGGTCGCCGGAGAGCGCCGCGAGCACTTCCGAGCGGGTCGCGAGCGCATGGCGTTGGAGGGCGTCGATGTCGAGGCCGACCGTCCAAGACTGGCCCGCGACGGAAGCTCGGGACGGCGCGGCGTAGGCGTACTCGTGGCCGACTTGGTAGCTGGAGTCCATGCACGAAAGCTCGGGGGGCGTCACGCGCACGAAGCTGTGCCGCGTCGCAGCGCCGCCGCGCTTCTCCGGAACGGCGTAGACCGCGTCATAGGTGCGCCCGTCGAGGGCGAACTCGAAGGTCCCCGAAACGAGCAGCTCGTACGTGGCGTCCGGCGTGTCGGGGATCGGAACGGTCGCGGCCTGCGCGCCGTCGAGCGGCACAAGCACATCTGTGAGGACGCTCCTCTCCGCTCCGGCGTGCGCCGGGGCGACGCAGAGCCAGCCCGCGAGAGCCGTCACGGCCAGGCAAGCCGCCAGGAGGCGCGCCGCGCCGGGCGCTTCGGCCGCGAAGCGGGTTCGTCGTGTTCGCCGGGCAGACGGGTGGTTGCTCATGCGTCTCATCCATTCCGGGGCGCGCCGCTAGCGAGTCAGCTCCCAGCCGGAGTACGTCATCGATTTGGCGAGGTACTGGCCGAGTTCATCGCCGCTAACGTCGGCGCGGCCCAGACTGGCGAGCACTTCCTGGTAC
>CAZCER010000109.1:0-10554 GCA_964497385.1 uncultured Armatimonadia bacterium
CGCTCGACGGGCTGCGGCGAGACGGGCCCGCGCGAGCGCCGCCTCGCCGGACGCGAGCCCGGTCAGGCGCGTCACGGCGTCCCCGGCCTCGGGAACGGGCGCGAGAGCGAAGCCCTCGATGGCCCGTGCGAGCAAGTCGTCGCGACGCTCCGACGGCGGCAGAGCCTCGAGAGACGCGCAGGCCGCGGTGACACCCGCAGAGGTCACGTCCGTGACGGCGAGTTCGATGGTCAGGCTCGCGCGCTCCCACGGATCCTCCATGGCGCCGACTCCCGCGAGAGCCTCATCGACCAGACCGCAGGAGGCAAGGGCGCGCGCGCGGCGCGTCGGATCCCCGAGTGAGCGCGCGATGGCGGCCGCGCACTCCGGACCCAGTCTCTCGGCCCTCGCGAGAAGCATATCCAGCCTTCCGAGCGAATCAGGCGCCCCGTCGAGTTCGGCCGCGGCCAACGCAAGCGCCTCGGCGGCGCGCACGGCGTCACGCTCCTGAAGCCAGTCGGCCGCCTCCATGTAGGCCAGCGCCTTCTCGGTGCGGTTCGGGCGGTCGGCCGCGCGCCGGAGCAGGAGGTCGCCGATCACGACCCACGCCTCAAGCTGGGCCGCGGCCAAGGCGTTGGGGGAGGCGTCCGCAGGCTCCGCGGGCTCCTCGGGCTGGGTCGGCTCGTCCGTCGCGGGCTCCTCGGGCTCAGGCGGCGGCGCGCTCCCGCCCTCGGGGATGGGGGCTCCGCCGCGCATGCCGCGAGGAGGCGGCGGGGAGGGCCAGGGCGCCGCGGGAGGCGTCTCGGTCGCGGCCGGCGCGACCGCAGCCGGAAGAGCCTCCTCCTGCGGGGCAGTCGGCGCCGGAGGCTCCGTAGGCGGGAGAGCGTCGAGCGTGAGGCGCTTGAGCACGCGGAGTTGATCGGCGGCTGTGCCGGCGGAGCCTACCGCGGCAAGCACGCGCCGCGTTGCCTCGGCGCGCCCCGCTTCGTCCGCGCTGGCCGCCACGGCGAGCAGCGCCTCGATGCGCGAGGCGAGGCGGTCCTTCCCCAGTCCGTCCGCGATCTCAAACGCCTTGTCGGGAAGCCCCGGCGCGCACGCGATCGCGAGTTCCATCATCGCGCGGGCGCGGGAGCCGCCCTTCTCGAGCGTCTCCGCCAGGGCGACGGCGTCGGCGAGGCACTCCTCGGCCTTGTCGCGGCAGCCGCCCCCAAGGCAGCCCGCCACCGTGGCCAGGGCGAGGGCGCGGGGCGAGGCGCCCGAGACGAGCAGCGCCGCCTGCCTGGCCTGTTCCGCCAAGACCTCCGACTCGGGCGCCGGGGCAAGCAGGGCGGCGGCGCGCGCAAGGATCAGCGCCTTCGCGGCGGGGTCGGCCATCACTCCGGCCAGGTCGCTCGCGGCCCGGACCAGAGCGGTTCGGCCCTCCGCACCCGGCTCGGACGCGGCCCTGCGGAGCAGCACGTCGGCGCGTCGCGCCGGGTCGAGAATCGAGGCGGCGGCCTGCAGCGCCTCCTCCGAGGCAGCCGCGGCGAGCACGCTGAGTTCCGCGGCGACGGGACGCACGGGCCCCGCCTGGACCAGGTAGGCCCGCGCGGTTTCCGGGTCGAGCGCCATCACCGCGCGCACCGCTCTCTCCAGCAGCTCCGGATCGGGAGCGCGCCCTTTCTCGAGTTCGGTCACCGCGAGGCGCGCGAGCGTCGGGCGGTCGAGGTAGTTGATCTCTCCGTCCGGCGGCGCCGCGGACTCCGCCGCGTTCGCGGCCGCGAGAAGGAGTTCGATGAACTCGTTCTCCGCGATCCTCAGCGCCGCTCGGGAGTCGAGAGCCCCCGCCGGATCCGCGATGAACAGCCGCTCCAGCGCCGTGCGGCGCGCCGCGTCCATCCACCCTTCCTCCGAGCAAGCCGGGTCGAGGGGCTCCGCCCCCAGCGCCGCCAGAGCGGCGTTCGCGGCGGCTCGTATGGGCGCGGTCGGAGGGGCGTCGATTTGCGTCGCATCCACAAAGAGCACCGAGGCGCCGACGAGATCGGTCGGAGCCAGGGCGGCTGCGGACCGGAAGCGGAGTTCGACGCGCTCCTCGGGCGCCGTTACAAGGTGCGCCGCGGCGGCGGCGTCGTTCGCGGCCGTGCGGGCGAGGTCGACCTGCCCAAGCGCGGCTCCGCCAAGAGCCAGAAGAAGCGTCAGTAGGGCGTTCATCTCGGTCCTCGATTCCGGGTCGCGGCCGCGGGCGGTCCGGAGGCGCCGCGTGGGCGGTCGTTAGGCGCTGACCCCCACGACCCGCGCGACGCCGCCCTGATCTCGCCAGTATCTACGGCGCGAACCGCTCAGAATCCTGGCGACCTCGTCGCTCTGTCGCGCCCCCACCTCGACGAGAAGCCACCCGCCGGGGTTCAGCGCTCGCCGCCACGGCCCCGCGAGCCGCCGGTAGACGTCGAGCCCGTCTTCTCCGCCGTCGAGCGCGAGGCGAGGCTCATGGTTCAGTTCCACCTGGCCCTTGTCGATCGAGCGGCTCGGTACGTACGGAGCGTTGAACAGCAGGAGATCCACCGGGGCGGCGAGCGGCTCGAGCAGATCGCCCTGGCGGAAGTCGATGCGCTCGCAGACTCCCCAGCGCGCGGCGTTCTCGCGGGCAAGCGCGAGGGCGTCGGCAGACAGATCGGTGGCCACGAAAGACGCCTCCGGTCGCTCGAGCGCGAGGGTGATCGTGACGATCCCGGCGCCGACGCCCAGTTCGGCGACGTGGGGCGTTTCGTCCGTAGGGATTAGCTCCAGCGCGGCCAGGACGAGGCACTCCGTGTCCGGGCGCGGGATGAGCGCCCGCGAGTCGCAGAGGAAGTCGCGCCCCATGAACTCCGTCCCGCCAAGGAGGTACTGCAGCGGCTCGCCCGTCGCGCGCCGTTCGGCGAGTTCGCGCAGCCGAGCGGCCGCCGTGTCCGCAAGGGGCGCGTGGGGCTGGAGGAGAAGGGCTTCGCGCCGGAGCCCGGTGACGGCCTGAAAGAGCCAGTACGCCTCGGCCTCCGCGTTCTCGATCCCGCGGAGCCGCGTTCGGACGTCGTCGAAGGCGTTGCGAAGGGTGGTCATGGGCAGGTTGGGGCCGTGACGCCGGCTTACTCCCTTTCGCGAGGGTAGTTGGGGCCGTAGAGCATCGCGTCGGGGCGAAGCCCGAGGTCGCCGTCCACCACGTAGGGCGCGCCGCGCTCGGCGAGGTGTTCGATCATGCGGCCCCGCCACTCGCGCACGAGCGGGGCGCTCTCGGGGTCGGCCGCAAGGTCGTGAAGTTCCTGCGGATCCGCTTGCAGGTCGTACATCTCTTCTCGCCCGGTGGGCGCGTAGTAGACGTACTTATAGCGCTCGCCGACTACGCCCGTCCACTGGTTCTCCGGCCAGTAGCAACGGGAGTGCTCGAGGTCGAGCGTCTCCCGCCAGCCGGCCGCGTCGCCCGTGATCAACGGCAGGAGGCTTCGCCCGTCGAAGCGGCTGTCGTCGTACCCGCCCGCGGCGGCGTCCAGCAATGTCGGCAGCACGTCGCGCAGTTCGACCGGCATGCCGAGCACCTGGCCTCGGCCCGCCGTGAGGAGCCACTCCGGCCAGCGGACGAGCATGGGGATCCGCGCCGACGGCTCGTAGGCGTAGGTTTTCCTCCAGAGGTGGTGATCGCCGGTCATGTCCCCGTGGTCGGCGATGAAGAGGATGAGCGTGTCCTCGAGCATCCCGCGGCGCTCGAGCGCGCCCAGAATCCTGCCGACCTGCTCGTCGATGAACGTGACGTTTCCGTAGTAGCCCATCCGCGCGAGCCTCGGCGCCTCCGGGCCGAGATCGCCGCGCGGGAGGTCATCCGGGAACTCCGCCTGGCCGCGCATGGCGTTCCGTTCGGCCCAGTCTCCGACCGCCCGCTCGGGGATCTCGGCGTCGCGGTACATGTCGATAAGGCGCTCCGGAGCGTCGTACGGCGAGTGCGGGCGGGCGAAGGAGACCTTGAGGAAGAACGGCTCCTCATCGGCGTACGCCTCGAGGAACTCAACCGCGCGGTCGCCGGTCCACACCGTGGGATGCAGATGCTCGGGGAGCGCGTAGGGCTTCATGCGATGGTCGTTCCAGCCGATTCCGGTCGCGTCGGGGTCGAGGTCGGGCGCGACCTCGCGGAACCACCGCCGGTAGTCGCTCACGAAGCCCTGGGACTCCACGCGGCCCGACTCGTCCACGAGCGTCCGGTGGAAGCCGTGCGTCGTGCGCTGAGGGAACCAGTGCATCTTGCCGACCCCGAGCGTCTGGTAGCCGGCCTCACGGACCATGCGCGGGAGTTCATTCGGTTGTTCCAGGGCGACCCGGCCGTATCCGAGCATCCCGTGTCGCCAGGGCGAGAGTCCCGTCAGCAGCCCGGACCGCGCCGGGGTGCAGGACGGCGTGGAGGAGTAGGCCCTCGCGAAGAGCGCTCCCTCCCGGGCGATGCGAACGAGGTTCGGGGTCCGGACGCACGGGTGACCTGCGGCGCCGAGGCAGTCGCCCCGATGCTGGTCCGACATGAGCAGGAGGATGTGCGGCTTCCTGCGCGCCTGGGCCATGGACGAGTTCCTCCCAGTCGCCGCAAGCGCGGCTGTGGCCGTTCCGATGAAGTGACGGCGGGTAAGGTGGTTCAAAGCCACCCCCGAAGGCGGCGCCCTGCGACGGCCCAACCGACGCTGCTAGTCCGCGACTGAGAGCGGCGCCAAGAGCGCCTCGATCGGGATGCGGACTTCGGGTGAGCGCAACGCGCGACGGAGCGTGTCTCTGAGTTCCGCTACGTTGCCCGCCTCGGCGCTGTTCTCTCCCCAACTCACCGTCACCGGGTAGGGTTTGCCTGCCTGTACGACAGTCAAGAGGGTGTGGCGCCTCTGCCTTGGCGAACCCGAACGGAACGCCTCTGGATCGGCAACCGCATCAAGCTGCAGCACGAGGGTCCCTCGCGACGGCAGCGCTGAGACATCACCGTACACTCGCCCATGGGTTCGCGCGGCCAGGTACTTAGCCTGCTCACGGAGCGCCGCTGCAGGCGAATCCTGCGACGCGGACACGAAATCCTCGCCCCAGAGGTCCAGTGCCGAACCGCTCATACCAGCACCCCTTCTCATGGGCGTATCCGCAGCACCAGAGGGAGGTGGTCGGACACGCTCCCCTTGCGCGGGTAGCCGCGTGGAGTCACCAGGGATTGTACTCCGTCGTCAGTAAGCACCGCCAGATCGTCGTCAGCGAAGGCCTGCAGCAGCGTTGGCCGCAGCAGGACTTGGTCGAACGTGTGCCAGAACCTGCACTCGTACGAACCCCTGGCGTAGTGGTACGTCCCCGCAGGCCCTGGCGAAGCGTCCCCCATTCGGCTCCACATGGGGTTGTCGAAGAACGGCCACTCCCTGCCGTCTACGGTGCGCGCCTGCTTCCCGGCGCGCTCGCGCGTCATCACCCCGTGCAGACCGTCGGCGGCGACGACGACGTCCTCGAACGGATCGAGGTTCAGGTCCCCAAGAAGCGCGGTCCGGTCGGTCTGCCACGCCGCCTCCGCCTCGCGGATGTGATCGGCCAGTTGGCGACACCAAGTGGCACGGTCGTAGGCGCTCGAGTGGAGCCTGCTCCGGAGATGCGCGAACGCCAGAAGCATCTCCGGGCCGGCCGGGCGTTCCACTGCCACAACGGAATGGCGCTCCGCTGACCTGGCCTCGGAGAGTGCGACCTCGGGCCGCACGCAAATGACGAGGCGCTCGCAGAGCGAGGCGAACCGCGCCAAGCCGCACCGGGTCAACTTGCGGCCGAGCACATCGTCGCGGAAGGGCGTTTCCGCGAACGCCGCCACGTCCACCGACCACGAATCGACGATCCGCCCGATCGACTCCAGCGGGGCGTTGCCGCCGAGGTTCCAGAACAGCACCGTCAGCACGCCAAGCGTCACCGGTTGCAGGTTTCGCGGAGAGCACGCAGGCCACCTGCGCCGGCCCGCACCCGCCACGCATTGACCCGCTGTGATGCGTTGTGGGACACTGGGCGGAGAGGCCGGTGGGGACGCCGCCGGCAGGTCGCGAGGAGGTCGGACGATGGAGCATCTGACCGTTGGACAGGCCGCTGACGCGCTGGGGCTCAGCGTTCCCACCGTCAAGCGCTACATCTACCATGGGACTCTGAAAGCCGCGAAGCTGCCTGGGGGCCAGCACCGGATTCCCCGCAGCGAGATCGAGCGCCTTCTCGCCGTCGGCGAGCCCGATGAGATCCCGGAGGACGCGACCGACGCCGAGCGGACTCGGATGCTCGAGAAGTGGGTCACCGAACTCCAGCTTGAAGTGGAGCGCATCGGCGGCGCGCTTGAGGTGCTCAGCGCGGCCTGCGTGAAAGGACTCGACATGCCTCCCACACCGGTTCCCGAGCGGGCGACGGGCGAGCACGCGGTGCTGGTGCTCGGTCCCGGCTGCAAGCGCTGCGAAGCCCTCTACGAGATGACGAAGCGCGTGCTCGCGGAGATGAACGCGCCCGGCGTCATGCTGGAGCACGTCACGGACCTGAACCGCATCGTGGAGCATGGCCCGCTGCTGACGCCCGCCCTCGTCGTGGACGGAGTGGTCCTCCTGAGCGGCAAGACCCCCAACGAGCGGAAGCTCAAGGCGCTGCTCTCGGAGGCGCTGGGGGGGTAGGGCGGGCGATGCCGCCCGCAAGCACTGTGCATGGTCGGCGCACGGCCGTGTTGTCACCGGGCGCGGGGTCGTCTAGAATGGATGCACCGAGGCCCTTTGCTCCGAACTGTCTGTGGATTCAGGCGTGCTCACCGTTGGTGAGATAGGACGAAGGGCCGCCTCTATGTACGTCTCCCGAACTCCCACACATCACAGAGCCTAGGTTCCAGAATCGCGCGGTACGTCGCGGCGTTCCTCTTGTCCGCGTAGTAGGACCTCGCGAGGGCTCCGACCACCATGTCCGCAAGCTGTATGAGCGCGTTGCCCTTGGGTGCGAACCTGAAGTCGGCGATGACCTGCCGCTCCTCGTCGTTGCATTGCTGTCGGAGGTACGTCTCCAGACGCCTGCCGAGCTCGCGGTTCTTGCGGCCGTCCAGGAACACCTTGGCACTGCCGACGTCAGCCGACGAGCGCGTCAGAAGCATCCTGACGTGAAGCTGTACAGCCGCTCCGGCGAGCGACGAAGCATCGAGCCCGAGTCGATGCGGCTCTTCTCCACGACGATGGCGCGTACGCGGAACGGGCAGTCCCGAACTGCCTCGAGGAAGCCCACGCGCCACTCGTGGCGGGTGTGAGTGAAGTGGAACCGAAGATCCTGGCCCTTCTGTAGCTTGGTGCGGTAGGCGGCAATCGCGAGGGATGCCTCCTCGGCGTCCTGGGCGTTCTCGAAGACCGTGGCCGCGACTACGAAGAACGCAGTGGACCCACGTGCGACTCTGAAGCCTGCGTCGCCCGACTCGTCCAGGTACACTCGCTGCCCACTCGCCATGCCGCCGATTGTAGCAGACGTGACGCCGTCCTCATGAGCGGCAAGACCCCTAACGAGCGGAAGCTCAGAGCGCTGCTCTCGGAGGCGTTGGGGGGTAGTACCCCCTAGACGATCCCGTCTATCTCCCGCAGCTCCTCCTCGGTGAACGCCAGGTTGTCGAGCGCCGCCACGTTCTCCTCGATCTGCTTCACACGGCTTGCGCCGATGAGCGCGCTCGTGACGCGCTCGTCCCGGAGGCACCAAGCCAGCGCCATCTGCGCGAGCGACTGCCCTCTCCGCGCGGCGATCTCATTGAGGCGCTTCGCCTTCGCGACGGCCTCGTCGGTCACATGCTCCGGTCGGAGGAACCCCGTCGGCTTGCCGGCGCGCGAGTCCGCGGGCACGCCGCCAAAGTACTTGGTTGTGAGGAGGCCCTGCGCGAGCGGGCAGAACGCGATGACGCCCATGCCGTACTGCTCCGCATGCGGGAGGAGGTCTCCCTCGATCCAGCGGTTCAGGAGCGAGTAGCTCGGCTGATGGATCGTGATCGGCGTGCCGAGATCCTTCGCGATCCGCGCGGCCGCCACCGTGGTCGCGCCGTTGTAGCTCGAGACGCCCGCGTAGAGAGCCTTGCCCTGGCGGACGAGGTGATCCAGGGCGCCGATGGTCTCCTCGAGCGGGGTCGCGGGGTCGGGTCGGTGGGAGTAGAAGATGTCCACGTAGTCCACGCCGAGGCGCTTGAGGGACTGATCGAGGCTCGCGACGAGGTACTTCCTGGAACCCCACTCCCCGTAAGGACCGGGCCACATGTAGTAGCCCGCCTTTGTCGAGAGGATCAGCTCGTCGCGGTGGTCCGCGAAGTCCGCCTTGAGGATGCGGCCGACGTTCCGCTCCGCGGAGCCCGCCGGCGGCCCGTAGTTGTTCGCGAGGTCGAAGTGGGTGATCCCGAGGTCGAAGGCCCGCCGCAGCATCGCGCGCGCTTCGTCCTGATCGTCGCCGTCGCCCCAGTTGTGCCAGCATCCGAGCGAGACGGCCGGAAGCCGCAGGCCGCTTCGCCCGCACCTCCGGTAGACCATCGTGTCATAGCGACCACCGCTGAAGCCGTCCGACATGCCAAACCCTCCTTGTGCGCGCCTACGCTTCGGTCACCTTGCCTTCGCGGATGACCACGGTTCGCTGGGCGCGCGCCGCCGCATGGTCTTGGTGCGTCACCATCAGCACGGTTCCTCCCTCGGCGTGGAACTCGCCAAGATACCCCAGGATCTCCTCGGCGCTGTCCGGGTCGAGGTTCCCGGTGGGCTCATCCGCCAGCACCAAGCCGGGTCGGTTCACGAGAGCCCGTGCCACGGCGGTGCGCTGGCGCTCGCCGGTGCTGAGTTCCGCCGGACGATGACCGAGCCGATCGCCGAGGCCAAAGCGCCCCAGAAGCTCAAGCGCGCGCGTCGGGCCGTCGGAGTCGGGCGCGAGGCGCGTGGGGAGCAAGACGTTCTCGAGCACGGTCAGGTGGGGGACAAGATGGAACATCTGGAAGACGAAGCCGATGCGGCGCGCGCGGAACGCCGCCCGCGCGCCCCCTGAGAGCGCGTAGACGCTCCGGCCGTCGACCGTCACCGCGCCGGTCGTGGGATGGTTCATCGCGCCGGCGGTGAGAAGGAGAGTCGACTTGCCGCTTCCGCTCGGCCCGCGTACGGCGACGAACTCGCCCTTCTCGATGCGGAGCGACACCGCATCGAGCGCGCGGACGGCGCCCCGTCGCTTCGGATACGCCTTGGTGACGTTGGCGAACTCGACCATGACTACTCCTTCGTCAGCGACGTGGCGGGGTCTTGGGCGACGGCCGTGAGTGTGGGGACAAGCCCCGCGATCATGGCCACGAGCGCGGCTCCGACAACCGACCTCCACAGCAGCGCGTAGTCGGGCCGAACGCTCTTCGCGGTGAGCGTGAAGATGGCGGGACCGTATCGAACCGCGAGCCACGTTCCGAGCGCGAAGCCGAGACAGCCGCCGATGACGCCGAACAGCGCGGCTTTGCCGAGGAACAGCGAGGCGATGCGTCCGGAGCCGTAGCCGACGGCGCGCAGGATCCCGATCTCCTGCCAGCGCTGGCCTACGTTCAGCCAGAAGAGCAGTCCCACCCAGGCGACGCACACGACGACCGTCAAGCTGAGCAAGAGGCCGATGTAGCGCCTCACCATGCGCCGTGTGTCCGAGCGCGCGGTCGCGATGTCCTCAATCTCGTACACGTACACATCGGGCAGAAGCGACCCGATGCCGTTCCGCACGTCCGCGAAAGTGCTCTCGCGCCCGAGGCACTCGAGGCACCGGAGCGCCTGGATCGCGTTGATCCGACCCTCCATCCCGAGCATCTCCTGCACCTCGTGGAGTTCGGCGTACACGGTGACGTCTTGCTTGCTTCCGTCTTCGAGCATCACGGTCTCGACGCGAAGTCCATGGCCGAGCAACTCGACGCGATCACGGGGCTTCAGGCCGAGTTCGCGCGCGACGGCGTAGCCCACATAGCAGGCGCCCGGCTGGATCTTGAGCCCCATCGGGGCTTTCTCTCCCGAGTCCACCGCCCGCCGCTCCGGCAGGATCCCCGTCAGGTACACGTCCACGCCCTCCCAGTCCACGCGGCGCTGAAGCATCGCCACGTAGTGGTCGGCGGCGAGGCCGGGCGTGTCCGCGAGGCGGCTGACATACTCCTCCGGCATGTCTCCCTCGGGGACGCCCGTTGTCCAGTAGTCCGCGAGATCATCTTCGGACGGGAGAATCACGAAGTTGAAGCCGAGTTCGCGCATGAGGCGCTTCGTCTCGTTGTACGAGGCCTGCCCGAGAGTGGTGAGCGCCACGTAGAGAGTCGTCGCGAGGAGCACGCCGGCCAGCGCGAGCGCCGAACTCGCCGGCCGGTGCCGCATCTCGCTGAGGATGAGCCGAATCGTCGTCATCGGACCGCGTCCGTCCCCCGTTCGCCGCTACTCGATCACGAACTCCGAGTACCCCGCGGGCGCGGAGGAGCGCCAGCCGCGTCCTTGGCCGACCGCCGGCCACACGCCCGAGAGCGTCGACATGACCATCGGGTTGTTGGGGTCGAAACCGAGCGCGTCCCGCACGCGCTCCTGCTCGTCGACCGTCCAGAGCATCGGC
>CAZCER010000110.1:0-10546 GCA_964497385.1 uncultured Armatimonadia bacterium
GCGGGCGCGCGATCCGCGCGCCCGCCCCCGATGGCTACCGCAAGTCAGCGCCTTCCGGTGAGGCCGCTCCGGGCCGTTCGCGGATGGCTGTGCTCGCCTGCGAGGGCGCGCTCAGGACGCCCCGCTGCAGCACGAAGCTGAGCACGTTGATGGCCAGCTTCACCGAGAGGTCGTTCTCCTCGGTGATCCCGTCTTTCAGGCCCGCAAGCAGCCCCGGCAGGGCGATGCCCATGACCTCGCCGTTCCGCTTGAGCAGGAGAACGCCGCGGAAGCGTCCGACGTCGTAGGCCGTGCCCTCGCCCGTCAGGAGCGGGTGACCGAGATGCACGACCGAGGTCTCGATGCCGAGGTCCGCGGCGAGAACGGAGCGGAGCGCGTCCTGGCCGTCGACCAGGAGCCAGAGCCCCGCGTCGAGCGGATCCCTGAGCGGTGCGAGCGTCTCCGCGTCGACCGCCGAACTCACCACCAGGCAGGACACGGACCACGCGCCCGCGTCAGTTGAGAGAGCCTCGGGCGTGAGGGTGCATGGAGCGGCGTTGGGGGCATGGATGACCGATCTGGCCGCCGTCAGCGCCGTGACGAGCCCGGCGGTCTCGTCAGGCGCGGCGGTTGCCCCGCGCTCGGCCAGCACGCCGATCCAGGCGAGGGCTCCGTAGGCATCGGCCCCCGAAGTCCGCCCCGGGCCGCCGCCGAGCCCCACGCCCATGGCGCCGGGCCCCGGCCCGCCCATCATGCCCGCGCCCGCCATGCCCGGCGCTCCCGCGGGGCCGGCGGGCCCTGCCGGGCCTGAGGAAAACTCCAGTGAGGTCCCGAGGGTCACGCCGCCATGGCCTCCGCCACCCGGACCCATCATCCCTCCGCCGCCGTAGCCTCCTCCGCCCCCGACACGCAGACGCACGGGCCCCAGTTGGACCATAGTGCCTGCCGCGCCATGGTCTCCGAACACGCCTTCGTAGCTGACACTCTCGGGCATCTCGACCGGGACCTGCACCGTGCGCGTCTTCCCGCCCTCGTTGACGACCTTCTCCTCCACCGCGACGAAGCTGGCGTAGGGGCTCATCAGGCGGAACTCGAGCGCAAGTTGGGTGATCTCGTTGACGGCATCGGGGCGCTCGCCAACGTACATCGTGCCCATCAGGTCTTCGATGCGCGTGCGCGCTCAGAGTGAGGCGAGGGCCGGGTTGCCGGCGTCCTGGTGGGGGAGGCGCGCACGGATCTCGGTCTGCCAGGGCTTCCCTGCGGCCCTGCCGCGAACCGTGATCGTCCCTCGGCCGGAATCGGCGTAGCGACCGTGGACCACGAGCGGTTGGGATGAGAACAGGTCGGGGAGCGGCGACGGGGCCACGTCGAGCAGTTCGAGGCCGTCCGTCTCGATCTCCACATCGGTGAGCACCGGCTCCGCGATCCGTTCATAGAACCGCGTGACCGCCTCCTCGGTGTCCTCGTCCGGCCGGACGTACTGGACGGTTCCGCGCCCGACCTTGGCCATGCGGTCGAGGAGGTAGTGGTTCACCGAGGTCCCGACGCCGAATGCGAAGAGGCGCGATTCGCCGAGCCTCTCCTCGATGGCCGCGAGGATCTCGGTCTCGTTCCCGATGTAGCCGTCGGTCATGAAGAACACGATGCGCATGCGGTCGGGATCGGACGGGAAGCCGAGAGCCGCGTTGGCGCCTGCGAGCATCTCCGTGCCGCCGCGACCGTCCAGGCCGTTGACGTAGGCGAGGGCCTTCTCCTGGTTCGCCGGGGTGTTCGGCAGCGGAGCGGGCGCGAGGGAGTCCAGGCTGTTCGAGAAGCTGAACACCTGGAAGGCGTCCTTGGGGTTCATGCCCTTGAGGCAGCGCCGCATCGCCTCTTTGGCCTTCTCGATCGGCTCCCCGCTCATGGATCCCGAGCGGTCGACGACGAAGACCATCTCCTTGGGCGCGACCTCATCCGCGGAGTACGCCCCTTGCGGCTGGACCATCAGCAGGAAGTACCCGCCCTCGGGACCGCGGTAGGTCACGAGCCCCGCCGCCGGCCTCTCGCCGGCCACGTCGTAGCGCAGGATGAAGCCTTTGTTCGGGATGCTGTCCGAAGCGAGGATCCGCACATCGGCCGAGCTATCGTCGAGCATCTCGGCGGAGACTTCGTGGGAGATGCAGCGCAGGTCCTGGATCGGGACCATCGCGTTGAGCCGAACGTGCAGCGAGATGTCGTGGCCCGAGCGGTTGCCGGGGGTGAGCACCGGTGGCGTGATGCGCGAGGCGTCGGGCGCACGGTTGGTGTCCGGCGCCCAGCCGTCCCCGGAGGACGGGCCTGCGAGCGGCGCCCCCGGGATGTACCGCGGCCCGACGACCATGGGGAAGTTGAACTCGTACGCGCCGTGGTCGTACTTCAGGTCCTGCACGTAGGTGAGGGTGACCTCGATGCGGTCGCCGGGCATGATGTTCGCCACGGACTGGGTGAAGATGTTGGGGCGCTCCTGCTCCAGAAGCGATGCCCGCTGCCCCGCCGCGCGCGCCGCCTCGTAGGTCTCGCGGGCCTCCGCCCGCGTCTGCATCACCGCCCGGATGGTCTTCGCGCCGACTCGCATGACCATGTCGTTCACGGCGGAGTTGTCGGGGAGCGGGAAGACGTAGACGGCCTCGATCGGCTCGTCGTAGGGGTTCCCGAAGCGCTGCGTGACCTCGACCCGGGCGAGCATGCCCGTGATCTCGGCTTCGACAGAGGTGTGCTCCAGGGGGAAGTCGAGGATGCGCTCCCCCGGCTTGCCAGACACCCGCAGCGTCCCCTCGGTCACATCGAGCCCCTGCGCCCGGACTCCGCCGCCAACGAACAGCACTGTGAGAAGCGCCGCCCCAATCCGGAGCGCGCACCGCGTCGCGTCGTGCATCAGCTCACCTCCGCATGGGTTCAGACAGCACCCGAATGCACCTATGACGCAGTCCGCGGCCTGAGCGTTTCGAAACGCGGTTCGGTGTGGCTCGGAGCCCCCGCGACCCCTCTCGCCCCAGACGCTCGAAAGGCGCGGCACGCGCGTGCCGCGCCTTTCGAGAGGTGACTACTTCGCCGTTTCTTTGGACGCCTAGCCAGGCCCTTGTGTTCCGTCCGATGGGGCTCCGATTCTGTGCGGATTCATGCTAAGTCTTAGGTCCGAGGTGGTACTCGGCTCGTCAACCCGCAGGATACAAACGTGTGTTTACATTCCACTCACAGGCGCGCTTCCGCGAGATTCTCGGGGTTTTTCGAGGGATCAGCCTCGCGAAGCGCTCTTTTTGGCCGATTCCCGCCCTTATAGGTTAGGAGAGTCTTTTTCTCGCACACCGGTTTGGAGGGGTTCGGATGCGACGTTTCGCCGACGCCGTGGAGGTCGGTTCGCGGGGGTCCGGAGACAGCCGCGGGGACGCGGTTCGGCAGAGCCGGTTGCTCTACGAGTCCCTGCAAGCGCAGCTTCGAGCGGAGCGCCATCTGCGCCTGCTGCACGAGCGCCAGGCCGCGTATCTGCGTCAGGTCGGGGCGAGCCGCGGCGCACGCGCTTCGGAGCAGCGGGAGGCGCTCCGGTCGGTGCGGCGGGAGGCCGATCTGCAAGGACGGGTCGCGCGGTCGGCCTGGCAACTCGGGCTGGAGGAGACGGCGTACCGGGCGCTGCGATCGCTCGCCCAACTCGAGGACCGGTTCGACCTTCTGAGCCGCGACCTCGCGCGCTCGCCGCGTCTCGACGCGCTCGAGTCGGCCCGGGCTTGGGAGGACCGGCTCGCCGGCCGGATCGATCTGCTGCGTGCGCTGAAGGCGCCGGAGGCGGACATCCTGCGGCTCACGGAGGAGCGCGTCGGAGCGCTCCAGCGAGAGGCCGTCGCTCTCCGGTCGCTCGGCGAGCACGCGAAAGCCGACCGGGCTCTTGCCGCCGCCGCGCGTCTCGCCGGGGCGGCCGAGGGAGGGCGCGAGTCCGACGGGGTGGACGAGCGGGTGCGACGGATCATCGGGGTCGCCCCGCGCAATCCGGAGGCCGTCGCCCCTCTCGCGGTGGCGCGAGCGCAGGTGATGGAAGGCGCGGGCCGCGTCTCGGTGCGTGAGGACGAGGCGGGCGGCGAGCGACGTTTCGTGGTCGAGTTCCGCGCCCCGAAGGACGCGGGCAACGCCCTGGCGGACGCGATCGTGTCCGAGGTGATGGCTCGCCTCGGAGAGGTGCTAAGGAGCGCGCGATGATGAACTCGGACGACATCCGCAACAAGACCCCGGATCGGCCGCGCACGAAGGCGGCTCTGCCCGCGCCGCGGACGCCGGCGCCAATCCCGAGGCTCGTCGGCGCCGATGAGACGGAGGCGCCCGAGCCTCCGCCGGCCCCGAGGGTGAGACCGCCGAAGCCGGCCCGACGCGACACGCGCCGCAGATGCGAGCGGTGCGGCGAGGAGTGCCCGTTCCGGAACGAGCGCGGGGGCGTCTGCGCGCTCGAACAGGACCGGCTTCCCGAACTCGACCGGGCCGATGGGCTTCCCGCGCTCTTGGGCGATGTGCTCCGCGCGGAGATGCGGACGTTCTTCCGGGCGAAGCGCCGGGAGGCGGACGGGGGCGGCATCGACAACGACGCCTCCAAGCTCGCGCAGGCGATCGTGAAGGAGGCGGAGAGCCTGGTTGAGATCGAGCGAAAGCTCGCCGCCCGCCCCTCGGAAGAAGTCGAGCGCGACCCGATCGGGACCGAGGCTCTGTTGCGCTATCCGTCGCTTGCGGCCGCGATGCGCGCGAGTGGGGACGCGCTCTTCTCGGAGGTCGCGGACGCCGAGGAGCGGGAGCGGCTTCGGCGGCGGTACCTCGCGGCCTTGCGGATTGAGGACGAGGTGCTGGGCGAGGTCACAGCCCTGTAGGGCGCGACCGGCAGGTCGCCCGCACCGGTTACAGCCCCACCTCGTGGAGCATGCGCAGGTAGGTTCTCACCGCGAAGACGAGGATGACGGCGACGAAGACGATCAGGCCGAGGAAGACGCTCGCGACGCCGACGGAGAAGCCGACGGTGGCGCGCCGGCGCTGTTCGCGGAGCTTGGAGTCATCGATGGGCGCCTCGACGGTGCGGGACGCGTCGGGGAGGGGAGGAGGTGGAGCGGGGACCACGCTTCCGTCCGGGATCGGCGGAGGCGGAGCTGGGGCGTCATCCACGGGCACTGGCGCGGCGGCCGGGCTGTCGTCGAGTTCGAGGCCGAGGCCGAACTCGGTCGGAGGCTTCGGAGCCGCGGGGCCGGGCGGGGGATTGGCCGGAGCGGCGGGGGCGGTGACGGCGGCCGGTTGCGGTTCGGGCTGACCGGCGGGGTTCCAGCCGCACCGGGCGCACGTTGCATCGAGTGGCTCGAACACATAGCCGCACTTGGGGCAGATCATCGGAGCGACCTCCACATCCGCGGTCCGGCGCGCGGGTCTATTCGCCCGCCGCGCCCCAAGTCCTGACGACTGGACGGAGGCGAACGTTGCGCATCCGAAGGGGGTGGATGGCTTGGGACTGTGGGGTCCGATCACGACGGAGGGGGAGGTGACCCGCGCGGGTGTGCGGAGGGCGGCGCTCGCGCGGGTCTGTGTGGCGCGCTTCGCGGAGCACGCGCGGCGGATCCGGGGAGCGCCGTTCTCCTTCGAGGGCCACGAGTACCTTCGGGAACTCTACGAGGAGCACAGCGACCACATGGTGATCGAGAAGGCGGCGCAGATGGGCGCCTCGGAGTTCGCCATCTCGAAGGCTCTGCACACCTGCTGGACGCGCCAGGGGTGCTGCGTGATCGTGTTCTTTCCGACCGATCAGGACGTGCGCGACTTCTCGAAGCACCGTGTGACCCCCGCGATTGAGGACCTCGCCGACGCGGGGCTCCTCGCGCGGCCTACGGCGTCCTCGGCGGGGAACGTGGGGATGCGCGAGATCGGTCGGTCGATGCTCTACTTCCGGGGCATGCAGAGCGGCATCCGGATGAAGAGCGTTCCGGCCGACATGCTGATCTTTGACGAGTTGGACGAAAGCCCGCCGGAGTTCAAGCCTCTCGCGAAAGAGCGCCTCTCGCACAGCCCGATGAAGTGGGTGCTGGAACTCTCGACGCCGACGCTCCCGGATTACGGCATCGACGTGGAGTTCCAGCGTTCGGACCAGCGGTTCTGGCATGTGAAGTGCGGCTGCCGCGACGGGGTCGTTCTGGAGCACGCATTTCCCGAGTGTCTCGCGCGGCGCGCGAGCGGCGCGGTAGACCTTGTGTGCCCGAAGTGCGGGGCCGGGCCGCTCGATCCCGGCCTGGGGCGTTGGGTCGCGCATCGACCCGAGTTGGGGGAGCGAAGAGGGTACCACCTGACGCAGCTCTTCTCGAGCGCGATCACCCCGGCGGAGATCCTCCGGGAGTACGAGACCACGCGGAACGTGGCGGAGTTCCACAACTCGAAGCTCGGCCTGCCCTTCGCGGGGGATCGGATGCCGCTCTCGCGAGCGGACCTGCTGCGTTGCGTGGGCGAGCATGAACTCGGGGAGCCGGGCGAGGGCTTCGCGGTCCTGGGCGTGGACCAGGGAAACGTGCTGCACGCCGTGGTGACCGTCGGGGACGCGGTGACGCGGAGGGTGGTCGATCTGGCGGTGGTGGACTCGTTTGACGCCGTCGGCGACCTGATCCGCAAGTACGACGCAAGGCTTTGCGTGATCGACGCGCTTCCGAACCAGCATTCGGCGCGTGCGCTCGCGAAGGACTTCCCCGGCCGCGTCGCGCTCGCCTACTACGCGGAGAGCCAGCGGCGGGAGCCCGACCTCTCGCCCAGGCGCGACGCGCTGGTCACGGACCGGACCGAGGCGATCGACGCGATGGCGGCGGCGGTGAAGACGGGCGGGGTTCGGCTGCCGAAGCGGCTCACGCCCGTGGTTGAGGAGTTCATCCGGCACCTGTGCGCGCTCGCCAAGGTGATCGCGGAGGACGAGCGCACGGGGCGGCAGGTCGCGCGGTACATCCGCACGGGCCCGGACCACTTCGCTCACGCCCTGACGTATCAGTGCCTCGCCGTTGAGCGCCTGACGCGCAGTCCCGTGGTCGTGGCTCGTGCGGGGCGGGGGAGGTAGGGAACCGAGGCGAGTGGACGTGCACGCGGGAAGGAGAGCGCCGCTGCGAGCCGAAGCTGCTCAGAGAAAGCTGGTGGACTCATGGAAGACCCGATTGTCGACATGTGGCAGATCTCGCTTGTCCTCGTTGCGCACAACCACAACCCCACGGTCCTCAACCCGGACTTCCTCAGGAACAACGGGATCGCCGGTGCAGACTGGACGATTGCGGCCAACCCGCTCTGCACAGACGTCGCGGCCAGGGTGCAGTACACGAACGGCGTCTCAGTAACGTCGCAGCCCGACAAGGTCGTCTTCGCGCAGTGCACGGACGAACTCAGGCTTGACCGCACCGAGGTCCTCGTCGCCGAGATGGCTGCGCTGTACGCCGAGACACTGAGCCACGTCGACTACCGCGCCACGGGCATGAACGTCCACCAGTTTGAGCGGGCCGCGGCTCAGGAAGCTGCTGATGATGTTGTGCGACGTCGATACATGCGCGACGGCGCGGGTGCCAGGCACGGCCACAGCCCTACCGCCATCGGACTGCAGTTCGTCTACCGCGAGGCACCGGTCGTAGCGCGAGTGACCGTGAACTCGGGGCTCTTGACGCGCGAGGACAGCGGCGAGAGGATACCGGCAGTGCTGTACGAGACGAACGTGCATCGCGATCTTGACACCGAGGCGTCGGTCGAGGAGCGGGCGCTTGCCGCGGCCGGCTTCGCTCGTTCGTGGCCGAGCCTGATGGATCTGGTGACCGAACTGGTAGAGAGGGTGCTGATCGATGGCGCGTCTTGATACAGCCACTGCCGTCAGCAACGACGGCTTGTTGGCAGAGCAGGCCGTGGCTGCGGGAGTTGGCCGGCGCAAAGCAGCTGGGCTAGTGGCTCAGCTCGCGCTGGCTGGCACACTGATGGCGCCACCGTCGTCGGGTGCCCTATGCGTCAGCGCTGTCGTGAGGCCGAGCCAACAGCCTGTAGCGGCGCCCTGGTCGGCCTCTGCGGAGGTTCGCTTCGGCAGGGATGAGGGCTGCGCAAAGCCCGCCGGGGGACCGGTACGCCGAGTCAGCGACCTCGGGTGGGACGAGGCACGGATAGCGCAAGCCCGTGCGACGTTCCTCGCTCTGGCTGATGCCTGGGATGATCCGGATCTGGATGTCTACAACGACCTATAGACGGGGCGACGTGGTACTCGTCGAGTGCCTGGGTCGCGAGGGCGTCGAACTCAAGAGCCGGCCTGCCGTGGTCGTCCAGTCCGACGCCATCCGGACCGAGTTGCACAAGCTCGTGATCTGCCCGATCACCTCCAGAGCGTCGCGCGGCACCGGCCAGGCCTACCGCATTGCCGTCGAGCGCCGGCGGCGCGAGGGCCAGCGGATGAACCTGCGACAGGACTCAGTGATCATGTGTGATGACCTCTATGCGCTGCACCAGAGCCAGATCCGCAAGCGCATCGGTACGTGCGGCCTGATGGACAAGGTGGACGCCGCGATCCGGTCCGTATGCGGCCTCGAGATGCCCGACGCACGGTCGCCGGGCCCTTCCGATATCACCTGACGCATGCATTGAGGGCGCCCCGGTGTCGGCGCCCTGACGCCAGCTACCCGACGTTCCCGACCGAGTGCCTTGCGCCGTCGCGATCCTGACTCGCGCTCCCGCGAGCGGAGGCGGCAGCGGGGTTTCTGCCTGCGCGGCGCCCCGCCGGAACGCGCCCTCTCGACGCCGCGCCCGACCAACTGACAGGAGCACCCATGAGACTACTTGGATGCGAGATACGAAGGCTCCGGCCGGCGCATGTCTTCTCGTCGCGCTCAGCCATGGCGGGAGCCAAACGGGCGAGCGTCCCGTCGCCTCTCGGCCGGCTGCAAGCGATGGCGTACGGGAACGCCGACCGCCGGCGCGAACTGGAACTCTACCGCGAACTCCGTCGCCTGATGCCGATTCTCGACGCCGCGATTCACCGACTGACGCGGCTCGTGGGCTACGTGCGGATCGAGGCCACCACATCGCTCGTCGCGGACATCGAGGAGTTCCTCGGGCACGTGCCCGTGAACGGCCTTCAGCGCGGGCTCGACAGCTTCCTAACGAACCATGTCAGCCAGATGCTTCTCTACGGGTTCGCGGCCGGGGAGATCGTCCCGGCGTCTCGGAGCGGGGGCGTGCGCGCGCTTCTGAACCTCGACAGCCGCTACGTGCGGGTGCTGGAGGACGACCCGCCCCTTCGGCTGGGGCTTGGGTACCAGCCGCCGGGAACGACCGAGCCGACGCGGATACCGGAGCGGCTCGCGCTCTACTCGGCTCACGCGCCGGAGGGCGACTCTCCCTACGGCACGAGTCTCCTGCGGAGCATGCCCTTCGTCGCGCACATCCTTCTCACGATGGAGCGCGCCACCCAGCAGACGTGGGAGCGCATGGGCGCGCCGTCGTATCAGGTCACATGGGAGCCGCCGGAGTCGTTCGTGGACCCGGACGGCGCGAAGACGCGCGCGGTCATGTCCGACATCGAGAGCGGCTTCACCGAGGCGATGCAGGGCCGGCACGACACGGGCCTCGTCAGCGACTTCTTCGCGGCGGGGAATGTGACGGCCAAGGTGCTGGGCGCCGACGGCCAGCAACTCGAGTTCAAGGAGACCTACCGCGCCCTCACCGAGCAGCTCATCGCCCGGACCGGGCTTCCGCCGTTCATGCTCGGCCTCTCCTGGTCGAGCACCGAGCGGATGAGCAAGCAGCAGGCGGACATGCTCATCAGCGATATCAAGGACTTCCGCCGCGAACTCGAGCCGGTCATCGAGCAGATCGTCGACCTCTGGCTCGTGCTCCGGCGGAAGCGGGGCCGATTCCGCGTGCGCTGGTCGGAGGTCTCGCTGCAGGATCTCCTCTCTCTCGCCGAGGCCGCGAATCAGCGGGCGCAGGCAAGGCGGGTCGACGTCGAGGCGCTCGCCACGATGGTGGATCGCGGGTGGATCGATGACGCGTACGCTCGCGAGCAGCTCTTCCCCTCGGCGCAGTACGAGTCGATGGACGAGCCGATGGAAGTCGTGCCTCGGCCGGACGAGGAGACTGGGGGGTAGAGGCTTGCCGGTCGCGCGGCGCCAAGGGGGACAACCACTTCGGGAGGGATGCGATTGCTTCAGTCACGCTGCAAGACCATGCGGGTCGGGGCTCTGGAGCACACGCCGGACGAGAACGACCTCCGGCTGATCCGGGCGATGGTCGGGGCCGAAACGGCGGCCGACGACCTTTACGTGCGGTCGATGGTGCTCTGCACCGGGGACTACGACCGCGACTACGAGCGCTTCACCGACGACGTGCTCGAGCAGTTCGCGCGCTCCATCGTCGGGAAGTCGCTCCTGATCGGGCATCGGCACGACTCGGCGCCCGAAGGGCTCTTCTACCGGGCGGAGGTGGTGGAGCGGCCCGGGGCGACGCGGGCGCTGAAAGCGTGGTTCTTCATGCCGCGCACGGAGGGCAACGAGCACGTGCGGCGGCTGATGGACACGGGCGTGCTCCGGTACGTCTCGAT
>CAZCER010000111.1:0-10517 GCA_964497385.1 uncultured Armatimonadia bacterium
ACACCCCGCGCCTACTCGGGATGAGCGGGCCCCTTCCATGCGGCCCCTCCATCAGGCGTCGTCGTCTGCGCTACCCCGCAGTCACGATGACGCATGCGGCGACAGCGGCGTCGAGAGCTTCCTTGCAGGCCTTGGCGGCCGCGCCGACGTCGGCGCCCGCGAAGTCGCTCTTCTCGATCTCCTCGATCCGCGCCCGGGCCTGCTTGCGCTCTTCCTTCTCCGGGAGGATCGCGTGGTCGAGGGTGCAGGTGTGCGCGAGCAGGATGAGAAGCGCCTCGTGCGCATCCGGCTGGGCGCCGCCGAGCAGGATCTCGCGCAGGCGAGCGACGAGTTCGGCCTCGGGCCGGCCGTCGTGCTCGGGGAAGCGCGCCACGTCGAAGACCCACAGGACCTTCTCGCGCCGCTCCTCGACGAGGCCGGCCTCCACGAGCGACCGGAGCACCGGCTGGCGGATCTCGCCGAAGTGGTACGTCGCCAAGTCGCTGATCCAGTGCTGGAGGTTGTAGGTCCTCTTCGCGCCGGCGATCCGGGCGAGCGCGAAGTCGTGCGGCTCCTTGCCGAGGGGTGATTCGTCGAGGACGATCACGCCGTCGTCCGTGTTCGTGAGGCGGCCGGCCTCGATCAGGTCGATCAGCGTGCAGGCGGCGATTCCCATGTCGACCGAGGCGAGGAACTTGCCAGTCTCCGCGTCGAGGGCGAGTAGGAGGAGCTTCTCGTTCAGTGTGAGCATTGGCGTCTCCGACTTCGTTCACCGTCGCCCCCCAGGCCGAGACGTCCGGCGGGCCGGTGGGTGACGGATCTACCCCTCGACGAAGGTGATGGGATCGCCTGTGGTGTCCCGGCAGGCCTCGATGGCTCGGGCGACGACGGCGCCGCCGAACTCCCCGGCGATGATGCGCCGCAGGCGCGCGGCGGCCTGTTTGCGCTCGTCTTTGGTGGGGAGGATGAGGTGGTCGAGGCAGAAGGAGGCCGCGAGCATCGTGAGGAGCGCCTCGTGCGGCTCGGGGTCGGCTTCGCGGAGGAGCACGTTTCGGAGCCGGGCGATAAGCTCGTCCTCCGGCCCCCGGTCGCGCTCGGGGAAGCGGGCGACGTCGAAGACCCAGAGCACCTTGTCGTGGCGCTCTTTGACGATGCCCTTCTCGACAAGGGACGCTAGCACCGGCCCGCGGAGTTCGTCGGGGTAGTTCGCGAGTTCCATCATCCACTGTTCGAGCGATCGGGGTTCAGGCTCGCCCGCAACGACGCCGAGCACGAAGTCATGCGGCTCCTGACCGGTGGGCGAGTTGTCGAGGACCTCGACGGCCTCCTCCTGGATCGCGACCCGCCCGGCCTCGGCGAGTTCGACGACGGTCATCGCGGCGAGGCCCATGTCGACGGTCGCCATGAACTGGCCCGACTCACGGTCGAGGGCGAGCAGGAGCAGCTTCTCGTTCGGTGTGAGCATCCGGTTCCTCCAGCGCGCTTGGGTGAGAGCGGGGTCATCATACCAGGAGACGGATCGGCGCGAACGCGGTGGCGCGACGTCCTTTGAGTTACGCGTCGTCGCGCGGAGCGAGCGGGTCGTCGGGGAGGGTGGTCTCGAGCTTCGCGAGAAGGTCGCGCACCGCATCGCGGGCATGGTCGATCTGGGCGCGGTTGAGAGAGACCTCCTCGGAGAAGACCGTGTGCGGTCCGGTGCGCAGGCCGGCCAGGGTCACGCCCTCGTGGGTCGCGATCACCCCGGCGGTCGCGAAGTCCCGGAGGAACGCTAGATAGGCCTCGTAGAATGCTTCCTCGTCCCCCTGAGGCACGCCCCGGCTCACGAAGAAGTCGGGGTTCTGCTGGTACTCCTCGTAGAGCATCCGCGCGGTGGCCTCGGACATGGCCCGGTAGGCGCGAGAGGGCTTGCCCGCTCCGGCGCCGTAGTGCGAGAGGCGGTTGCCGACAAGGAGGTGCACCTGCGGCAGCCGCACCCGGCCGCGATGGGCGCGGTAGGAGAACGTGTGCTCGGCCCATCCCGCGCGCGAGCGGCGGTGCCCGTAGAGAAGCTGAAACATGAGTTCGATGCCGACGCGAGAGCTGTCGTCGGCGTTCACGGGGACGATGAGGCCGTCCGCGGAGCAGACGGCGATCTCCGTGTAGACGCCGAAGCTCGGGTTGGTGTCGATGAAGATGGCCCAGTCGGCGCCGTCGTCCTCCACCATCCGGTCTATGGCCTCACGGAGCACGGTATGCACGCGCACCCAGGGGTCGTCCTCGGCGAGCATCGGGGCCTGGCTCGCGCGGGCGGTGATGGCGGGCGCCATGTGCTCGAGCTTCGGGTCGCCGGGCATGAGGTAGAGGTTCTCGGGCATCTTCGGGTTGTGCTTCGTGACGGCGTAGACGAAGGCGTCGGCTCCCGCGTTCGTGCCGGGGCCGAGGGCGAGACTGAGGTAGCCGGCAACCGTACGCGGCAAGGGCTGGCGCGAGAGCGAGTAGAGCCGATCGACACCCTCCTGCCCTCCGAGGAGCATCATCGAGACATTCGCCTGGGGGCAGAGGTCGATGACGAGCACCTTGGCGTCGGGGTGGCTCTCAGCGTAGAGCGAGGCGACGTGGTAGCAGATGGTGCTCTTGCCCACTCCGCCCTTGTTGTTCCAGATCGCGAGTCGGTGACTCAGGGGCATGCTCGAACCAGCCTTCGAAGCCCCCGGACCAGGCGCGGCGCTCCGTGCCCACCGGGGAGTGGCGCGGCTATTCGGCAGGGGCGGGTGGGGGACCTTGGCGGGATGGAGACCCCACACCAACGGACTGAGCGGCGCCCCACACCCTCCCCTCTCCCCGCAGGACGCTTCGCGCGGGGAGAGGGTGGAGACTCCCCTACGGCGCGCGCTGGTCGAGCCAGTCCTTCCACGCGGCTCCGGGCTGGGCCATGCGCTTCCAGCCCTCGGGGTCCTCGGGCCCGAAGCCGTAGACGCAGATCCAGGGCTGGTGGTCGGACGTCCAGCGCTCGCCGGGCTCGAGCGTGAGGTTCACCGCTCGGCGGCAGTCCGCGTGGAAGAGGCCCTCTGCGCTCGTGCCGGTCCAGAAGGAGATTTCGAAGTCCTCGACGCGGCGCGGCGCGACCCCGAGCCATCCGCCGGTCTCCGTGTCCGTCCAGCAGTGGCTGTTGAGGTAGTAGTTGGGGACCCCGACCGGGTGGCCCACATCGTCGTTCTCGGGGGAGCCGCCGATCTCGGGCAGGAGGTAGTGGAAGTATTCGCCGACCTCGAGGGGCTCGGCGCCCGCGTTCTCGATCCACAGCACGCGCGCGAGCGCCCACGGCATCCCGTCGGCTGCGGCCACCCGGTAGCCGATGCGGAACGCGTCGTCTCCATCGTGCGCGAGCACGAGGTCGGCCCCGCGGATCCCGCCCGCCCGCCAGGTGGCGACGGACTCCTCGCGCTCGGTGCGCACCCAGGAGTTCGCTCCAGGCCGGACGAGGTGGAGAAGCGGCGTGAGGGTGCCGAGGCTATAGTCGCCCACGCGGATGCTCGAGAGCGCCGCGCCGGACCCGGCCTCGTGCGCCGCCTGAATCGGGCCGAGGTCCCACTCGAACGAGGCGGACGGACTCGCGGTCGTCCCGAGTTCCTCGGGGCCGAGGGACGGCGGGAGCGGGGCGGGCGCGACCTCGGTGGCCCACGTCGTGTCGAGCGGTGTCTCGGCGTGAACGCGCGCCACGCGGGCGTTCACCTCGGTGGCTCGGGCGACGAGCGTCTCCCAGGGCTTGTCGTGCAGGTCCACGAGGCCGTAGTTGGAGTCCTCGGGGAATGTGGAGGAGATGCCCTCGGCGGGCTCGTCGACCCACATGAAGTAGTCATAGCCCACCATGAATGGGAGCTTCGCGATCAATGTGGCGAAGATGTCGTAGCAGTGGGCTTTCTGCTCCTGGGTGTCCACGCGCATGCCGGCCCCGGCGGTGCAGGGGAGGCCGGCGTCGAGCGCGGGGAAGCTCCACTCGGTGATCATCATCGGGAGGCCCATCGTCTCGTAGAGCCCGACAAGCATCGCCGGCGTGTCGAGCACGACCTCGGAGTCCATGTCCACGCGCGGGTAGGTGTTGATGGTGAACACATCGAGGTGCCGCGCACAGGCGTCGAGCACGGGGTCGGGGGTGCGTCCGGCGAAGCGGCTGCCGATGATGAGGTGGTCGGGGTCCGCCTCCTTGAGGGCGTTGCAGGTCACGGCGAAATAGCGCTCCGCGATCACGGCGAGGAACTCGTCGCGGAGGACGGCGAGGGCGTCGCTTGGGCGGGGCGGCTCGGTCGAGGCGGCGAGCGCGTCGAAAGAAGCGTACTCGGCGCCGAACGCCCGGTTCAGGGAGGCGATGTCGGGGTAGCGTTCGCGGAGGAACTCGACGAGCACCTGCTTCGCGGGCCGGTCGGCGGAGAGCTTGAACACGTCGTCTACGAGGCAGCCGGCCTTGCCGAACCACTCCAGTTCGTTGTCGATGAAGTACCCGAAGAGCCACGGGTCGCCGAGGTGGGGCTGGGTGAGTTCACGCGCGCGGAAGCGGCAGTAGCCCTCAAAGCGCGGGTCGAACACATCCGGGAAGCCGGTCCAGTGGATGGGCTCCGCGATCCAGGAGGTGCGGGCGAAGCCGGAGCCGAGAGAGGCGAACTCGGTGTAGGCGAGGCCCCGGTACCGTGTCTCGGGGCTGTTGTTCGCTCCGAGTAGGTTGAAGTTCCACGCTCTCAGGCGGTCGGTCGCCGTCTCGGCCCATGCGTCCATGTCGGGGTATATGTCGCGAAGGTTGCGGGCGTAGGGCGCGTAGCCGAGCTTCTCGCACCAATGCACCTGGTGGTTGCAGTGATCGGTCCCGACCATGAACTCCGTCCGGCCGGTCGGGTCCACAGCCCACCATCGCCCGTCGATCTCCTCCACTCGGAAGAACCCCGTGCCCTCGGCGACGGGCGCGGCGTCCGGGCTCAGCGGCTCATACGGCGGGAACACGACGGTCTCCGGCACGGGCGGCTCCTCCTCCTCGAGCACCTCCAGCGTCACGCTTTCATACACGGCGTCGAGCCCGCCGGAGTGAAGTGCGGCCCAGCCTGCGGAGACCGCTCCCGCGTTGAGGCGCCAGGCGTACCGCGCGAGGTCCTCGCCGTCTGGCGTCTCGATCGTGCCGCGCACCTCGTCGCGGGTGAGTTCGATCCGCATCCGGTAGGCGGTCTCGGCCTGCCAGGCCCAGCCGGGCGCTTCCCAGATCTCGACGGAGTCGAGACGGGAACCCTCCAGACCTTCGGCGAGCCACTCCCCGTCAAGCATCTCGTGCATCTCCGAGAAGTGCTTCCCGCCGGCTGGCGTGGGCTGGATCGCCAGGTTGAGGCGCCAGGCGTTGCGGGCGTCCCGCTGGATCGCGATGCCCGCCGTCTTCCAGTCCTGGGTCGCCTCGGTGGGAAGGGCCCGCACGACGGCCTCGACGGTTGCGACGCGAGCGAAATGCGCCGCCTTCCAGACGATGGGGCCGGAGACGCCTCGGGCGGCGAGACCGCCCTCCTCGACGGCCCAGCCGAACGCCTGCGCCTCCCAGGCGGGCGAGGCGTCCGAGCCGGGAGCGTGCCCCGAGAAGTCGTCCTCGAACGTCTCCGCGATAGCCGGGAACGCGAGCGCGGCAACCAGTCCGGTCACCGTGAGGATCTGTCGTGCGTTCATGCGGGTCACTCCTTCGGGTCGTCTATCGGGCCGCGAGCCGGGCGTCCACCCCGACGAACGCGCCGTTCCCGCCTGTACCGACGTAGAGGCGAGTCGGGTCGCGCGGATCGACGCGGATGCTCGTGACGTGGGTGCTTGTGAGGCCGGTGAGTTCGCGCGTCCAGGTGGCGCCGCCGTCGTCGGACCGGAGCGTCCCCCAGGTCGCGTTGTCGTCATGGAACGGGTGGTCATTGGTCGCGGCGTACAGCACGTCGGGGTCGAGGGGACTCACGGCCACGGAACTCACGAAGTGGTAGTCGAGGATCCGCGTCCACGTTCGGCCGCCGTCCGTGCTCCGGAACAGGCCGCCGGGATAGATCTGCGGAGGCCGGGCCGCACGGTCGTAGTGCTCGCGTCGGCAAAGATAGAGGACATCGAAGTCCGTCGGGTCGGCGACGAGGTCCTGCACGTCGGCGAACGGCGTCTGGTCGCTCACGCGGCGCCAGGACTCGCCGCCGTCCGTGGTTTCGAAGAGCGCCGCCCCGTCGGAGGGCGGGCCGCTCAGGGCGAGGCGCAGATGCCGTGGGTCGGCCGGGTCCATCACGAGGCCCGCCGGATGCCCGCGCGCCTCCTCGGGGAGCCCCGTCGAGACGTCGCTCCAGGCCATCCCGTCGTCCTCACTCCTGCATACCCCCTCGCCTTCGACGGTGACGTAGAGCGTGCGGCCGCCCGCGGGCGATGTGGGGTCGAGCAAGAGGGTTCGCGTCGCGCCGTTGGGGAGCCCCGAGTCCACAACGCTCCAGGTCTCGCCGCCGTCGGTGCTGCGGCAGACCGCGCCCACGTTGGTGGCCCACTGGCCGGTGCAGGCCCAGAGCTTGTCAGGTGTCTCCGGGTCGGCGACGACGGTGAAGCAGTTGCCGTCATGCACCATGCCCTCGTGCAGCCGACGGAAGGAGGCGCCCTGGTCGGTGGACGCCAAGAGGCCGATGTCGTAGCAGCAGAAGAACGTGCGGTCGGCCGTGCAGGGATCGGGGATCGCGTCGAAGAGGCACGTGACCTCCAGGCCCGTTCCCGCGAAGCGCCCGTCCGGCTCCTGGCGGCAGTAGCGCTGCTCCCAGGTGGCGCCCCCGTCCTCGGTCACGAACACATGGCCGGAGGTCCCGAACGCGAGTCGCTCGGGGCGCGAGGGGTCGATCGTGAGGCACGTGACGCTCGGGCCCCACTGGGTGATCCAGCCGTAGTCCATGTTCTTCCGCTCGGAGTAGTGGTCGGTCACGCGCGCCCAGGACCGCCCGCCGTCCACGGTCTTCGAGACCCCCGCCGACACCCACGCCATGTCGCCCACGTACGCCGTGTTCGCGTCCGTCGGGTCCACGACGATCTGCTCGTAGCTCGACGTCGACTGGCTGGGCTCGTCGCTGCGGCCGACCTGTGTGGCGAGACCGTCCGATGCCTCTGCCCACGTGCGCCCGCTGTCATCGGAACGGTAGACGCCGCCATCGAACGGCTGGTCGTCTCGGGCCGTCGTGCGGAGCGTGCAGTAGACGACGGACGGGTCCGAGGGCGCGATGGCGACCTCGACGACGTCGGCGTGTGCGAGGCCGTCTGTCACGTCGCTCCACGTCGCGGCACGGTCCTCACTTCGGAAGAGGCCCTTGTCGGTTGCGAGCAGGAGGTAGCTGCCATCTGAAGCGGCTTCGAGGTCGGACGCCACAGCCTCTGCCGGAAGCGCTGCGGCGGGGTGGGGGACGCTCCAGGTCCGACCGGCGTCTTCGCTCCGGTACACGGCTCCCGTCCCGCCGTTCCCCCAGCGGGGGCGCCCGATGGCGGCGTAGGCCACGTTTGGCGAGGACGGCTCGAAGCACACCACGGACACGGGCGCCGAGAAGCTGTAACGCTCCGGAGGGGGGAAGCCGGCCCTCCGCCACGCCCAGGTCGCGCCCCCGTCGTCCGAGCGAAACACACCGCTCTCCGTGCCGAGAAGGAAGAGCTTGGGGTCGGCCGGGCTCACGGCGATGCTCTCGACGAAGTAGTCGCGGAGGCCCTCGTTCGAGATGGTCCAGCTCCGCCCGGCATCGGGGGACAGGTAGAAGCCACCCACGTCGCACCCGAGGAGCAGTCGGTCGGGCTCGGTGGGGCGCCAGAGGAGTGACTCGATCCAGCCTCCTCCGCCGGGCCCGACGTTCCGCCACACGATCGCGTCCCCGAGCGGCGGGGCGCCGTCCTGAGCCGACGCGAGCGTGCTGAGCAGGCCGAGCGCGAGCAGGGCCAACGCGCCGTTCCTCCGTGGCATGGACGCACCTCTCATACCCCTCGTGGGGATACGCCGTGCAGAGCCGCGAACCTTCGGGGGATCCGGAGCGCGGGCATCTTGCCCGCACGTACTGCGTGCGTAAGCGTCCGGTCCCGCGAATATGGGCCCTGTGCAACCCGTGATCGGGTCGGGCGGCCCAGGCCTCCGACTCCCGTACCGCGCAAGCTGCTTGTGGAGGTGAGTGCGACCGTGAGTGACCTTCTGGATAGAGAGCGCGCGAACGAGGCGGCACTCAAGCTGTTGCTGGGCGCCGTGTGTACTGCCGCCCACGCGGGGTGGCTCTACCCGCTCGCCGTGTACGAGCTGGCCGCGCCCGTGCCACGTCAGTACACCTTCATCGTGGCAGCGTGTCTGGGCCCGCTGCCGTGCCTGGTCGCGGCGTTCTGGGGCGGCGTCGTGGCTCTGGTGCATCTGCGCAGGGGCGTGCCGCAGGTGGTTCTGGCCGGCGCGGTCCTCGGCGCGGCGGGATTCGGGGCCGCGGCATGGACCTCGCTCGGCGCTTTGCTTGTCTCATGCGGCTGAAGAGAGGGCGTGCGATGATGGGAAGAAGAAGCGACCGGGAGATGATGGACCGCATCGGGCTCTGGCTGATCGCGGGGGGCCTCGTCGCGATCGCCTACGGCATTCTCGTCTGGCCGTGCATCGCTCGTGAGCTCAGCGGGCCGAATGACATCGGGCTCGACTTCAGCGGCGTGATCGCGTTCCTCGGCCCGTTCGCGATGGTGGGGCTGGCCATCGTCGGGCTCGCGGTGCTGCTCCTCGGGGCCATGAAGCGATCGCCGACGGCTGTCGGGGCGGGGCTGTTCGCGCTGGTCGGCGGCGCGGCCCTGGCCCTGCTGGGTCTTGTCTGCATGGGGATGTTGTGCTCGGGGTAGGGGCCGATCGCGCTCGTAGCCACGGACGGCCACCGCGCGTCACTCAGGTTCGATGTTGTCGCCGGTCCGGCCTCGCCGCGCCTCTATCCGGTCGGCAAGCTCGTCCACGGTGAGGCCGTTCAGGAACAGGTCGCGGTCCTTCGTGTAGTCGCATCGAACTGCTGCAGGAACCGCACGGCGCCCTCCGCTCCGAGCGCGTCGAGCAGGGCATGCAGCCCAACCCTGCGGATCTCGTCCAGGGTCATCACCCCGCTGGCCATATCGCGAGCACCTCCCACGGCCGGTTCAGACAGCAGGCGTCAAGGTACACTCGGGGACGTTCCTGAGACACTGGTCCAGTGCCCTTCTGTTGACGAAGCACCTACCAACCCTATTGTACCCGATCCGGCGGCGTTTGGCGTCCACCACCGCGGTCGGACCGCGACCTCCGCCCGCGCGTTGTCACGGCCGGCCGAGCCAGGCACTGCGAGGCGGTGTGGTGGCGCGCAAACAGATGTTTCACGTGAAACATCGCGCGGGCCTCGTGGCCGCCCGGGCCGTGGCCCACCGTCCCGAATCCCCCGAATCGGTCAACACAAGGCACGGTGCGGGCGTCTAATCGAGGTTGCCGACCGTCCGCGCGTCCGCTTGACCCCTCCCATGCGGGATGGTAAGAAAACACGCGGCTCAGGCTGGAACACCCAATCGGGAGACAACGACTAACGTGGGGGAGAACGCCTCCGCGTTGGTTGGCTTGCTACCAACTCCTTGCGGAGAGGAGAGTGAGACGTAGTGATTGAGGTTGAGAATCTGACGAAGCGCTACGGGGACTTCGAGGCCGTGAGCAACGTGAGCTTCGAGGTCCAAGAGGGCGAGATCCTCGGCTTTCTCGGCCCGAACGGCGCGGGAAAGACGACCACGCTCCGCATTCTCACGTGCTTCATGCCCCCGACGGAGGGGCGGGCCAGCGTGGCGGGGTACGACGTGGTCGAGGAGTCGCTCGCGGTGCGTCGCGAGATCGGCTACCTGCCGGAGCAAGTGCCTCTCTACACGGAGATGACGCCGCGCGGCTACATGCACTACTGCGGCAAGCTCCGGGGGATGAACAAGGCCGATCGGATCGCGCGGGTCGATGAGGTCGCGAAGATGTGCCTCATTGACGATGTGATCGACAAGGCGATCGGAAAGCTCTCCAAGGGCTACCGGCAGCGCGTGGGGCTCGCCCAGGCGCTGCTGCACGAGCCGAAGGTCCTTGTGCTCGACGAGCCCACCGTCGGTCTTGATCCCCGGCAGATCGCGCAGACCCGCAAGGTCATCAAGGATCTCGCCGGCGACCATACGGTCATTCTCAGCACCCACATCCTCCCCGAGGTCTCGATGACCTGCGATCGGGTCGCGATCATCAGTCGCGGGCGGATCGTGGCGGAGGACTCGCCGGAGAAGCTCACCGCCTCCATGACCCACTCGGAGCGCACCTTCGTCCGCGTACGCGGTGGAGGGACGCTCGAGGAGGCTGTCGCCAAGGTCACGGGAGTGACCGCGGTCAAGGTCGACAAGGCGGCGACGGGGGACGGCAAGGCCTTCATTGTGGAGAGCACGGCGGGTACGGACGTTCGCGCCGAGGTCGCGCGCGCGGTCGTGGCGGGCGGTCTCGACCTGCTGGAACTCCGGGGCCTCGCGATGAGCCTCGAGGAGATCTTCGTTGAACTCACGACCGA
>CAZCER010000112.1:0-1994 GCA_964497385.1 uncultured Armatimonadia bacterium
ATCGATGCCGGCGAGCCGGCCAACTCTCAGGGAGCCGCGCAAGATCGAACACCTCTCGGGCCTACTTCGCGCATGTCGGCGACGCGCCTCCCCTCAGACACCGTCCAGGGACGCCGGTTCCGGGCCGGACGCGCCTCCGGCCGGCGGGAGGAGGAGAGTGAAGGTGGTCCCCCGCTCGGGAACGCTGACCAGCCCGACCGAGCCGCGGTGCGCGCGGAGAATGCTCAAGGCGGCCGCCAATCCAAGCCCCCGACCGGCGCCCTTGGTCGTGAAGAACGGCTCGAAGACGCGGTTTCGCGCCTCCTCGCTCATTCCCGAGCCGTTGTCGGACACGGAGACGCAGACGTAACACCCGGGGCGGAGGTCGTCGGCGACGCCCAGTTCGGCGAGGGTCTCCAGGGTGACGTCGCGCGGGCCGACGGTCACCCGGACCTGGCCGTCGTTGCGATCCACGGCTTCGAGGGCGTTCTGAAGCAGGTTGTTGAGCACGCGGCGCAACTGCACGGCGTCCGCCTCCACCACCGGCACCGGCTCGTCCAGGTCCAGTGAGACCCGCACGGAGGGGGCCGCTGGCCCGCCCAGCAGCGTCACAGCGGAGCGCACCAGCGGGACGAGCGCGAGGGGCTGGATGGCGAGTTCGCCTTCGCCCATGCTGGAGACCATGCGCTCGGCCAGCTCCCACGCGCGCGTGACGGCCTCTTCGACGCGCTCGACGTACTCGCGTGCGGCGTGTCCTTCAGGGAGGTTGCGGAGGGCGAACACGGCGTTTCCGGCGGCGCCGACGAGGATGCTCTTGAAGTCGTGCGCGATCCCGGCGGCCAGCAGCGTGAGGCTTTGGAGTTCCTCGGCGTGGCGCACGCGCGCCTCGAGAGCCCGACGTTCCTCGGCCAGGCGGTTGCGTTCCGTCACGTCGACGCTGACGGCGAGCGAACGCTGGAAGCTCCCTACGGCGTCGCGCTCGGTGACGGCGGACAACAAGACGTCGACGGTGGCCCCGTCTTTGCGGACCATCCGGTAGGGCACGTCCGTGCAACAGCCTGTCTGGAAGAAGCGCGGCAGCGTGAGGCGCTCCGCTCTCTCGCGGCTCTCAGGGCTGAGGAAGTCGGTGGACTTGCGCCCCAAGACCTCCTCGCGCGCGTACCCCATGGTGGCGAGCCAGTGGCCGCTCACGTTGAGAAGCCGACCGTCGGCGTCGATGGAGTGCAGCATGACCGGGACGTGCTCGAAGAACGAGCGCAGCCTCGCCTCGCTCTCACGAAGCTGGCGCTCCGCCTCAACGCCTGCGGTGGTGTCGCGCAAGACGGTCACGACGCGGCGGACGACTCCGTCTTCGAGAACGGGGATCTTGCGCGTCTCGACGCAGATCCGTCGCCCGTGGAACGTGGTCACGTCCTTCGTCGCAAGCATCCGGCCGGAACGGAAGACCTCTCGGTACTCATCCTCGATCGCGGGGCTTAGGAACGGGCACGCCACCCGAAGCGGGCGCCCGATCGCCTCTTCCATGTTGACGCCGAACTCGGCGGCCCAACGGACGAGAACGTCGCTCACAAGCAGAAGCGAGAGATCCTCGTCCACGACGTGGACGGCGTCCTGCATCGAGTCAATGGTGGAGCGCAACAGCGCTTCCGACTGGCGGAGGCCGCGTTCCGCGCGCATGCGCTCAAACGCGTTCCGGAAGACCCCAACAGTGCACTCGCGTCCCGCTAGGTGGTGGGTTCCAGCTGAGATGTCGGCGTAGGCGATCGCGCCGTCCTTGCGCAGGCAGGGAACGCCGAAGGTGACGGTTCGTTCGTTCCGGCGATGCGCCTCAAAGCGCTCGAGGACCGCGTCAAGGTACTCGGGCGGATGGATGTCGTGGACGCTGAGATGGGTGAGTTCCTCGGGAGTGTATCTCAGCAGATCGCTCGCCGCGCCGTTCGCGTAGACGAATCGCTTGGACTCGCCGTCGGCGACGATCACGCCGTCCGAGGTCGCCTCCGCGGCGATCTGTGGAT
>CAZCER010000112.1:2094-10478 GCA_964497385.1 uncultured Armatimonadia bacterium
TCGCCGTCGGCGACGATCACGCCGTCCGAGGTCGCCTCCGCGGCGATCTGTGGATAGTGGTCCGCGAGTGCGGATGCGGGCAGTGCGCGCGCGAGGGCTTCGCGGAGATGCTCGGGAAGATCCTCGCGCGCCAGTATGTCGTCGAGGGACATGCTGGGTCACCTGTTTCTAGTGCGCCTTCACAAGACGACGTCCGGAGGGTCCGCAGCGGCGCGACCGCCGAGGACGGCGGGTCCCCAAACGGCTCGGCGCCGCAAGCGAACCGCACGTCGATCACACGCCAGCCGCCGGAACGACGGCGCCGCGCCAGGCTGAGTCGGTTCGCGGCGCGACGCTGGCGCTAGGGGGACTCGTCCGTTCCTCTTTGCGCTTGGCGAATCAGATCCTCCGCCAACTCGCGGAGCCTCAGTGCGTCGTCGACCGCGAGCCCGACCTCGATCTCGTGGATCTCGAGGCGCGCGTCCAGGTCCGCTTCCCGCAGCGCGTCCTCGGCGTCGCGTGCGGCCCGCAGCAGTTCGGAGGCGTACCGCGACAGCTCCGCCGCCCGCCGGGCGCCGGGGCGGGAGGCGAGTTCGGCGCGCACGCGCGTCAGCTCCGCGTGGGCCCCGCGCAGCTCCTCATCCAGGCGCAGGAGTTCCGCGCGCAGCTCGGCCGCCTCGGCTCGCAAGCGCTGAATCGCGCCGAGTCGCTCGCGAATCCGGCGTAGAACGCCGTCTCGATCGGCCTCCATGGCGAGGAGCCTCCTTAGGCGAGGACATTCAGGGCATCGGGTGAAATACCTGCGCACGGGAGAGACACCACTTGCCGACGAGTCGGATGAACTGGAAGCCGCTGAACGCCGCGACCGCGCTGCTCCGAGCCGACAGGCCCGAGGCGGTGGTCGTCGCCTCGGACGACGATCCCGAAGCGATGGCGGCGGGCGGAACCTGTTCGGAGTTCCTGACGCACACGCTGGGCAGGGGCCTCCCCGTTTTGAGCGAGGAGGACTTTGACGCCTCTCGCCGCTTCCGGAGCCGGCACGTCCTCGCCGTCGGGTCGTATGGGAAGCATCGGCTGATCACGAGCCTGGCTCTTCGCGGCCGTCACTACTGCGACGCGCGCTTCCCCGGCCCTGAAGGCTTCGTTCTGAGAACGATCCACCAACCATTCGGGGACGCGCGGAACGCGATCGTGCTGTGCGCGTCGGACGAAGCCGGCTGGGCGGCCGCGACGGAAGCGCTCTGCGATCTGTTCACCTACGTGGACGAGCGCGCGACCATTCCACCCACCAACTGCGTGCAGTCCGCGCTCGCTCCTCCTTCTCTCGAGCCGGAGGAAGCGTCCGATCTTCTGGAACTCCTGCGATCGAAGGCGGAGCGCGATGGGCGAGCGGCCATTGCCGACCTTCTCGAGTGGGCCGTCCGGTTCGACGTCGGAGGCTGCCCGGCAACCGGCGTCTTCCTGCGCAAGGGGCTTGGCCGGCTCCTGGGGCGCGAGGATCTTCTCCGCGAACCGGAGTGGTGGTTGGCCGCGTTTCTCACGGTCTGGCGCAACATCGAGGAGCGTCCCGCCTTTGCGGGCGAGTTTCGCGACGAGGTCGCGACCATCTGCTGGGACGCGGCGCGGCGGCTCGCGGAGCGGTGGCAGTCGCGCTACGCCGCACCGAGGCCGTCGGACGCCGCTTCGGCGGCGCGCTTCGGCGCCTTCACGGGCTTACGCGCGGCCGGGGCGTACTTCCGCGCTCGCCACGCCCTTGCCGAAGCCAAGACGCTTCTGGCGGCAACGGACGACGCGTTCCGCGATCCCGGCGTCCCGACCGCTCTGTACGGGGGCGCGGCGGAGGATCAGTGCCGCGTCTTGGAGGCGCTTCTGCGGCTCGCGCTGAGCGGCCGGACAACCTGGAATGAACCTCTGGCCCGGTTGGCGACGCGCTGGGCCGAAGTCTTCACGCCGGCAGCGTCGCGCGCCGCAGCGTTCCAGGGAGGTCGGCCTTCAGCGGAGCAGGTCACGCGCCTGTGCGGATGGACGTCCGTGCTGTGCGCGCGCGCCTCCATGCCGGTCTCGCCGGAATGTGCGGCGCGGCTTGAGGCGCATTCCGCGCCGGGATCGCTGGCCGAGGCGCCGGAGGTCGAAGAACTGGCGCGCCCCGCCGCATTGACGCCCTTGCTTCTCAACGCCGAGACCGCCCTCGAAGCCATGGACCTCTCTCCCTCCGACGTCGGGCACCCCAGGTACGAGCTGCTGCACGGCGGGGTGGCCATGCGTTCGTCGACGCCCGGGGCCTCCGACTACCTGCTTCTGGGGGGCGCGGCGTTCGAGGCGCAGGCGAGTCGTGAGACGCAAGCCCTCTTGCGGTTTGACCATGAGAGTGCGACCTACATCGAGAACGCCGGTGAGGACGGCGTCGGGCGGGGCGGACTCGTCATCGAGAACTCGGGCCGGACGGTCGAGCACCGCCTGACCTCCGCCGCGGGGCTTCTGCACGCGGGTCGAGCGCGCGTGGCCGTCCTGAGGACGCTTGATGAGGGCGTGCCCACATGGAGGCGCGCGGTCGTCCACGTGCCCCTGGGCGGCGTCCTGGTCATCGATGAAGTCGAAGCCGTGTGCGATGGTGAGATGTCGATGACCGCTCTCTGGCCGGTGACCGGCGCGCTGACGGCGGCGACCACCGGCTCCGGGCTCGTGGCTGTCACAGGGGACCGGGTCATGGACGTCGTGGTTCACGCTCCCTCCGAGGCAAAGCCGCGGGCGCTGAAGCGGGCTGAGGACGGCTCGGCGCATTGGGTGGTCGAGACGCGCGTCGCCGGGTCGTTCGCCCTCGGGGAGCGCGTCGTGATCGCGACGGAGCTTCGTCCGCGGGGCGACTCGGGCGCCGGGGAGTTCGTGCGCGCGGGTTCGGGCTCGGGCCCGTACCTTTGCCGCCTCCCGCGCGGCCGCCACGTCTATGTGGGCGCCCGGTGCGAGCGTCTGGCGGTGGAGCGGAGCGGGTTCGAGATCGCCGCGGAGGCGTACGTCCTAGGCGCCTTCCTGGGCTTGGCTGGTCTCGAGCGACTGGATCTGGGAGCGAGCTACGTCGAGACCTCGGCCCCGTGCGCGTTGCTGCTCGAGCCTCGATCCGGGCAAGCGCGCGTGACGGCGACCGTGCCGACAGAAGTCTACACGAGCGACGGAGCGGCGCGGAAATCCGTGCTGATCGACGCGGACGAGACGCTCGATCTCCAGTTGACGGCGCCCGACGGTCTTCATCGAGCCCTGCTCGACCGCGCGAGCGAGCTTGTGGGCGAGCCGGGAGGGGGTGGCGCCGCGTGAAAGCGGCGACAGGCGCTGAGATGCGGGCGATGGACGCGCGGGCGATTCGGGAGCGGGGCCTCCCGGGAATCGCGCTCATGGAGCGCGCCGGAGCCGGCGCGGCGCGCGAGGCGCTGGGCATGCTGGGCGCGACGCGCCGAAGGGTCGTAGTGTTGTGCGGGAAGGGCAACAACGGGGGCGACGGGTTCGTGGTCGCCCGGTTGCTGCGGCGCGCGGGTCATGCGGTGTCCGTCTACGGCGTGGCCTCCGCGGACGACGTCGCCGGCGACGCGCGCCTCGCGCTCGGCTCGATGCTCGACGCCGGAGTCCCGCTCCTCCGTGCCGACGATCCCGCCCTGCCCCGGGCTCTTCGGGACGCGCATCTCATCGTGGACGCGCTCCTCGGAACGGGTCTGTCGGGAGCGGTGAAGGAGCCCTACGCGTCGCTCATTGAGGCCGTCAACGCGGCGGCGCGGCCGGTGCTCGCGATCGACGTTCCGTCCGGTCTGTGCGCGGATCGGGGCGTGCCCCTGGGCGCCGCGGTGCAGGCCGACGTCACCGCCACGTTCGCGCTCCCGAAGGTCGGGCTGCTCCAGCATCCGGGCGCGGGGCTTGCCGGGCGAGTCGTGGTCGTGGACATCGGCATTCCGCAGGATGTGCTCGATGGCGCGTCGACCGATCTGCTGGAGGCTCACGACGTACGAGCCAAGCTGCCGTCTCGTCGCGAGGACGCGCACAAAGGGAACGCGGGGAGGGTTCTGATCGTCGCCGGCTCGCCCGGCCTGACGGGCGCCGCGTGTCTCGCGGCTCGAGCCTGCTGCCGCGCCGGAGCCGGCTTGGTGACGGTGGCGGCCGCTTCAGCGTTGTGCGCCTCGATTGAGACGCGTCTTCTGGAGGCGATGACGTGGGCGGTTCCGGACAGTGAGGACCGCCTCTGTTCGGCGTCCGCTCCGGCGCTTCTCGCGAGGGCCGAAGGCGCCGACGCGCTCGCCATCGGCCCCGGTCTGGGGCGAGACCCGGACACACTCACGGCGGTGCGCCAGATCCTGGACCGAGCGACGGCGCCCTGCGTCGTGGACGCGGACGGGCTGATGGCGCTGCCCGCATGGACCCCATCGTCCCGGGCCGTCCGGGTGCTCACTCCGCACCCGGGAGAGATGGCCGCTCTGCTGGGAACGTCCGTCGAGGAGGTCCAGAGGGACCGTCCGGGTGCGGTGCGCGCCGCGGCCAAGCGTTACGATTCCGTTATCATTCTGAAGGGAGCGGGCACCCTGGTTGCCGAACCTTCCGGGCGCATGGCGATCGTCCGAGCCGGACATCCCGGCATGGCGTCCGGAGGCATGGGCGACGTGCTCACCGGGATCGTCGCCGCGCTCCTTGCGCAGGGGATGTCTGCGTTCGATGCGGCGGCGGCGGGTGCGTACGCGCACGGTTACGCGGCGGAGGTCGCGGCGGAGGCGATCGGCGCCGAGATCGGTGTTCTCGCGGGTGATGTAATAGAAGCGACGCCCCGCGCGATGGCTGACCTGAGGGCGGGGCACGGGCCGGGGCGCCCGGTGATGCGAGCAGAGTAGGTGGTTTGTCATGGCGATCTTCCAGCGTCTGCGGCGGAGCCTCCGGATCGGCAAAGCGCCCAGGCCGGGCCGGAATGACCCTTGCTGGTGCGGGAGCGGCAAGAAGTACAAGAACTGCCACGCCCGTACCGACGGGGGCCACGCAAAGACCGAACGCGTCTCGAAACGCGCCGAGGCGGCGAAGTAGGCGCGGGGGCCGCATAGAGCCGTCACACACAGGCCACGTAGGCTCTCGACCTGCGCCCTGTCCGCCGCTGGGAGTCAGAGCATCCACCCGCTCGGATGGGGTCCCACGTGTTGGTGGCGCTGGAGGACTCCTCAGACGCTCCGTTCGCGGACGAGTCGCCGATGGTGCTCTGCGTTTCGCGAATGGGGTAGGAGAGACCGATGCCTCGAGTGGCCCCCAACCCGACAGGCATCTGCCGTCTGATCCACGTGGAGAGCCTAGCGACGTGCCTGGAGCGTGGCGGGCTGCACGCTCCGAGTGCTGTGCCCGATGACGGACTGCCCTACCGCTCCATACACCGATCCGATGTGCAGGCAACGCGTGGGCTCCGGCACGTCCCATGCGGCCCGGGCGGGACGACGACCGACTATGTCCCGTTCTACTTCGGCCCGCGCTCGCCCATGCTCTACCAGCTCCACACGGGCTGGGTCCCGGGGTGCGACGACGGCCAGGAGCCCCTTATCCACCTAGTGTCCTCGGCGCAGAGCGTCGCGGCGAGTGGAGCCGACTGGGTCTTCACGGATGGCCACGCACTCGCGGCCTTCACGACCTGGCACGATGATCTGCGTGGTCTCGACCAACTCGACTAGGACGCCATCTATGCGCATCAATGGATGGACACGGTCGATCAGCCCGACCGCAAGCGCCGCAAACAGGCGGAGTTTCTCGTCCACCGCTTCCTGGGCTGGAACCTGATCTCGGGCATACGTGTCTGTAGCGACACGGCGCGCGCACGTGTCGAGGACATCCTCGGTCGCTACCCGAAGGAGATGGCGCGGCCGGTGCGCGTGTCCGAGAGATGGTACTACTGAGCGAGTGGGAAGTGCGATGATCGAGGAGACAACGGGCAACCTACTGGAGTCTGAAGCCGAGGCCCTCGTGAACACCGTGAACTGCGCCGCTATATGGGCAAGGGCGTCGCTCTGCAGTTCCGGCAGGCGTTCCCCGCTAACTTCGCTGCCTACCAGCAAGCCTGCCGCGCGGGTGACGTGAAGCCTGGCCGCATGTTTGTGTTTGAGACAGGCTTGGCAGTCGCTCCGAGGTACATCATCAACTTCCCCACGAAGCGTCACTGGTGTGGGAAGTCGCGGTACGAGGACATAGAATCCGGGTTGGCGGCCCTGGTCGCGGAGGTACGCACGCTCGGGATCGCCTCCATCGCCATCCCGCCCCTTGGCTGCGGCCTCGGGGGCCTCGACTGGGAACGGGTAAGGCCCATGATCAAGGCGGCCTTTGCCGGGGCGCCGGACGTGCGCGTCTTGCTGTACGCCCCCCACCCGGCTCCGGCGCCGGGCGAACGCCCGGTCGCCACCTCGCGCCCCGCGATGACGCTGGGCAGGGCCGTTCTTGTGAAGCTGATGGAGGCCTACAAGGCCCTCGACTACGGCCTGACGCAGCTTGAGATCCAGAAGCTGGCGTACCTGGCGCAAGAGGCGGGCGCGCCCCTGCGGCTGCGGTTCCTCAAGCACGTCTACGGGCCCTACGCGGACAACCTGAACCACGCCCTGGCGCGGATCGAGGGTCACTTCACGTGCGGCTACACCGGGGAGCGCAAGCCCGACGTGGAGATCGTGCTGCTGCCGGGCGCGGTGGAGGAAGCCGAGAGGTTCCTCTGCGGCGCGAACGATGTTCTGGGCGGCCTTCGGCGGGTCACCGACCCGATCGAGGGCTTCGAGACCCCTTACGGGATGGAACTCCTGGCCTCCGTTCACTGGGTGGCCCATGAGCAAGCGGACCCGGCTCGCTCGGAGGACGAGGCCATCGCTCGGGTCCACGACTGGAACGCGCGGAAGCGCGGACTGATGAAGCCTGAGCACATCCGCATCGCCTGGCGCCGTCTGCAGGAGCACGGCTGGGTGCAGGGCCCGGCTCGGTGTCCCTGAGAGCGCGGCTCGCCCCTCGCCCTACCCGTACCCGACGAAGTAGTACACGGAGACGTGCGGGTAGATGCGTCCCAGGACGCCCCAGATCACGCCGGCGATGATGAAGTGCCCGATGGCGATCCCGAGGAAAGCGGGGATCATGCGGCGGTAGAGCGACACCCCGCCCAGCCAGAGGGCCGCGCGCTTGATCGCCCAGGTCAAGAGGAACATCGCCCAGTAGCGGTCGCCGAGGATGCACGCCATGCCGAACGCGAGAGGGCTGAGCGGCAGGCGCACCAGGCGCGAGCGCAGCACGATCAGCGCCCCGGCCTGCAAGGCGCCCGCGATGGCGGCTACGCTCTGTCCCTTGTCGGGAGCGACCGGTTTCTCCGTGTCGAGCCACCGAACGGCCTCGGTGTACCCGCCGATCGCGACGCCGGTGGTGTACCCGCCGCGATTCACGCCGCCCTCGAGCACATTCGCGCCGAAGTGGTAGAACGGGCTCAGGAACGCCCAGTAGCTCACCACGAGCCCGACGGCCATCCCGCCCCACATCGCGGCCATGGCGGCGCGGCTCGAGAGATGCCCGTCTCGGGTGAGACGCGCGGTCTCGGACTGCATGCCTCCGCAGGAAAGGAAGTAGCCCTGGCCGAGCCAACCGGCGACGGCCAAGGCCGTTGCCGACGCGGGTCCCGTGGCGCCCACCCAGTTCGATCCGAAGAAGGAGATCGGCAGACGCGTCGGCTGGTTCATCGGAAAGGTCCAGATGTTCGGCATCCCGGTCTCCGCGCGCACCCTCGCGTAGACGAGCGCGAAGGCGGCGATCAGAGCGAGGAAGACGATCGCGACGCGCGCGTTCATCCCGGCCGCGATGAGCCAAGCGAGCGCCCCGACCCAGCCCACGGCAAGGCCGAGCACGCGCCATCGGTTGCCCCACGCGTCCGAGGAGTCCGCCTCGCGCGTGAAGGCCGAACGGATCTGTGCTCCGAGCGAGCTGCGGGCTCCCCAGAAGAGGCCGACAGCCAGCACGAGATACGCCCCCGCGGCCTGGCTCATCGAGTGAGGCGCGCCGGGGTTCTCATAGCCGGACGCCGCGAGCGCTACCGACTCGAGCCGCAGCAGGAGCGACGTGACCCAGTAGGTCAGGCTCACATCGGTGTTCACGAGGTACCCGAGCCCGAGGAGTTCGAGGCGTACGTCGATCTGGAACGGCGAGATGGCGTCCCACGGGCGGCCTTGGAAGAGCGAGTCGAGTACCGTTCGAGGCGGGACGCAGGTGACGTTCGGATTGAAGGCGTGGAGGATGTTCGAAGTGTTGTAGAGGGCCGCCACGCCGACGCCGATCCAGAACACGGGGTCCGCGAGCAGGTGCTTCGCGCCCTTGGGCCGGGCCGCGCCGATGAGTTCGAGCGGCACCGCGAGCATGGGGTAGGTGAGCCGCTCGGACTCCGACCA
>CAZCER010000113.1:0-4419 GCA_964497385.1 uncultured Armatimonadia bacterium
GTCTGCGCCTCGCTCGTCCGAGCGTGCCGCGCCGTCTTGTGCGAGTGCCGTGCGTTCCGGTTCGGGTTCCGGTTCGGGTTCGGGTTCGGGTTCGGGTTCGGGTTCCGGTTCGGGTTCCGGTTCGGGTTCGGGTTCCGGTTCGGGTTCCGGTTCGGGTTCCGGTTCGGGCTCGGGTTCGGGCTCCGGCTCGGGTTCCGGTTCGGGCTTCTGGACCGGCGCCGCCGACCCAACGGCGATCGCGGCGGGCACGGGCGGGGGCACCAGCGAAGTCGCTTCGACCGGCGCCGACTCCCATGGCAGCGCCTCGACGCCCGCGCGCGTCATCACCTGTTGGCGGCTGACGCCTTCGAGGGAGGAGAGGAACTCAACGACATCGGGGAACCTGTCCGCGGGGTCATGCGAGAGCGCGCGGACCATGGTGTCGTACATGGCGGGCTTGCGCCGCGCCTCGACGATATCGTCCACCAGCTCTCCGGCGCGGAACCTGGGGGCGTCGCGCGTGACGGCGAAGTTGCCGCGCCACAGCCGGTAGAGCAACAGCCCGAGCGAGTAGATGTCGCTCGCCATGGTCGGGGGCTCCCCGTCGAGGATCTCGGGAGCCATGCACTCGACCGCGGGAACGGCGGCGAGTTCTCCCTGTTCCGGGGCGGGCAGATACGGCGATTTCGCGAGCGACATGTCCCCCACGAAGACGCGGTCGTCACCGGAGTCGCCCTTTCCGGACGCGCGCAAGAAAACGTCGGTCGGACGCACGGCGTACGCGTAGAGGGGCGGCGAAAACAGTGCATGGCAGTGCAGGAGCACGCGACCGACGGTGACGAGCACCGTCTTGGTCGTGTTGCTCATGACGCCTTCCTCGTAGAGGACCCAGGCGAGGTTGCGCGTGCCCATGTCTTCCGAGACCATGTAGGCGAGCCCGGTCGGTTCGTCGACGCCCGACTCGATCACCGGGACGGCGTGGTCGTGCTGGACGTACGCGAGGGTCTGGGCGACGGTCTCGAAGTGCGCGGTCCAGGCGGGGTCCTCCGCCAACTCGGGGATGAGGGTCTTCAGGACGACGGTGGCGCGCTTCTTCCGCTTCTCGGCCGGGCCCATCGCACGGTACGCGTGGCAGGCGGGGCCGAGACCGATGAGTTCGCTGATCTCCCATTCGGCCACCTTGGCGCCTGGTTTGAGGATGGCGCTCTCACGACCGCCCGACATCGCAGTCAGCTCCGACCGCTCTGCGTTTCACCGAACAAGCCTCTTGGGCTCAGGGCAACAGGCCGGAATCTAGCAGTTCGCCGATGCGTTCCAGCAGCCTTGTCGTAGACCGACCGCCCACGAGCGGCGTGAGTTCGATCCGGCCGCCGTGCTCGGCGACAACCGCGTGCTCCGGGAGTTCCTCCAGCTTGTAGTCGCCGCCCTTCACATGCACATGCGGACGCACGGCCCGCACGAACTCCAGCGACGTCTCCTCCTCGAACGGGCAGACGAGGTCGACCGCGCGCAGCCCGGCGAGCACGCGGAGCCGCTCCTCGAGGGGGTTCACGGGTCGGCCCGGGCCCTTCAGAAGGGTGATCGTGCGGTCGACGTTCACGCCCACGATGAGGAGATCGCCGAAGGCTTTGGCGGCCTCGATGCTGGCCACATGGCCCGCGTGCAGGATGTCGAAACACCCGTTGGTGGTCACGACGACGCCGCCCGCCTCGCGAACCGCGGACGCCCTCCGCGCGGCCTCCTCCAGGGTGACGATGTGTTCGTTGTCGTACAGCAGTGCGCTAACCCCTCTCTCGCGCCCCGCGCAGGGGGCCGCGTCGCGCGCCCGGCGGGGCGCCTAACACAACCTTACCGCAACACCGGGGCCGGCAAGGCGCTTTGAACGAGCGATCCGCGCCGCCTGCGCGCAAGGCGCGCTCTCGCGGGCGTCCACCGGCGCGTTGGGCCATGTTTGAGACTGTGCGCGAGGGCGTTGGGTTCAGGATGGGCCGAGTGGTGCGAAGGGGGCCCTACGCGTCGCCGGAGCCGACCGTCTGCAGTCGCAGGGAGTTGGTAACGCTTTCATCTACCACCGAACTCCCCGAGGTCACGGCCACAACATCCCCATTCCGGCAGCCGGGCATGCGCCGTGCGGCGCGATCGGCGGCCCGCACCATGTCGGCGCCCGATCCGAGCTGAGGCGAGAGCAGGGGTTCGACGCCCCAATACAGAGCCATGCGGCGAAACGTCTCCAGGCACGGCGTAACCGCGACGACCGGCCGCGCGGAACGGTAGAGGCTGACCAAGCGCGCCGTCGCCCCCGAGCGGGTGAACACCACCACTCCGCGCGCGTCGATGTCATGCGCCGCCTCGCAGGCGCAGCTTGCGATGGTGTTGGCGATGGGCGTGGTCGAGGTGTGGATGGTGTCGACGAAGGGGCGACTCCCGAGCGCCTCGGCCTCGGCCGCCCGGGCGATGCGGTCCATGACCCGTACGGCCTCGACGGGGTAACGGCCCGCCGCGGTCTCTCCGGAGAGCATGACGGCGTCGGTGTCGTCCAAAATGGCGTTCGCCACATCGGAGGCTTCGGCGCGGGTCGGTCGCGGCGCGCTCACCATGGACTGGAGCATCTGCGTCGCCGTGATGGCCGGCACGCTGAAATGGTGCGCGCGCGCGATGATGTGCTTCTGGACGAGGGGGACCTGTTCGAGAGGCGTCTCGACTCCCAGATCGCCGCGCGCGATCATCACCGCGTCCGTCTCGAGCAGGATGGCGTCGAGTTCATCGAGGGCCTCGGGCTTCTCGATCTTGGTGACCACCGGCACGGAGCGGCCGTGGGCGGTCATCGCGTCCTTGATCTCCCGCACGTCGTCGGCCTTCCGCACGAAGCTGAGAGCGACGTAGTCCACACCGAGATCGAGCGCGAAGGCGAGATCCTCGCGGTCCTTCTCCGTGAGCGCGGGCGCCGAGACGGCGACGCCCGGGAGGTTGATCCCCTTGTGTTCGCCCAGGACGCCCCCGAGCACCACCTGGCAGCGAACGCGGTGGCCCTCCACACCGGCCACCGACAGCTCCAGGGCGCCGTCATCGAGGAGGATGCGATCGCCCGGCCTGACATCGTCGGGAAGGGCCGCGTACGTCGTCGAGACTTCCCGCGGGGATCCGGGCGCGTCTTCGGTGGTAAGAAAGAACTCCGCGCCGGCTTCGATGGCGACCGCACCGCCCTCGATGCGCCCCACGCGGATCTTGGGGCCCTGGAGATCCGCGAGCACGGCGACGGGGCGGCCCAACTCCGCGGCGACCTCGCGCACAATCGCGAAGAGGCTCGCATGCTCGTCGTGCGTTCCGTGGGAGAAGTTGAGGCGGGCGACGTCGAGGCCCGCTTCCACGAGGGCCCGGACGGCGGCGGCGTCGCTCGAGGCGGGTCCGAGGGTGGCCACAATCTTGGTGCGCCGCATCGAGTCGCCCCTTTCGCACACGTCGCGCGCGGCGGACTACGCCTGCGCCTTCACCGACTCCGCGACCGCGTTGGCGTCGAAGTCACCGCGCAGGTAGCGGTCGATCTGCTGGGAGGCGCGCTTGCCGTCGCCCATCGCGTTGATGACGGTGGCCGCCCCGCTGACGATGTCCCCGCCCGCGAAGACGCCGGGCATGGAACTCATGCGCGTTTCCTCGTCGATGAGGATGTTGCCCCATTTGTTGCATGCGATCTCCGGCGTGGTGGACGAGATCAGCGGGTTCGAACTCGTGCCCACCGCGACGATCGCGGTGTCGCACTCGAGGATGTGCTCCGAGCCCTCGACGGGGACCGGCCGGCGGCGTCCGCTGGCGTCGGGCTCGCCGAGCGCCATCTGCTGACACTCCATGCCCGTCAGGCGGCCCGACTCGTCGCCGATGTACCGGATAGGGGCGGTGAGGAGGCGAAACTCGATGCCCTCCTGCTCGGCGTGGTGGATCTCTTCGATGCGGGCGGGCATCTCGGTGCGGCTGCGCCGGTAGACGATCATCACGTGCTCGGCGCCCAGACGCAAGGCGGTCCGCGCGGAATCCATCGCGGTGTTGCCGGCGCCGATCACGGCGACGCGCTTGCTCCGGATGATGGGCGTCGCCGACTCGTCGCCCTTCCAGGCGGCCATCAGGTTGGCGCGTGTGAGGTACTCGTTCGCGGAGAATACGCCGATGAGATTCTCGCCGGGGATCTTCATGAACACGGGAAGTCCCGCGCCCGTCGCGATGTAGACCGCGTCGAAGCCCTCTTCGGTCAGGAGTTCCTTGACGGTGAAGAGCTTCCCGATCACGGCGTTCAGTTCGACCTTGACGCCCATGCGGCGCACGGCGTCGATCTCCGACTCGACGATGGCCTTGGGAAGACGGAACTCCGGGATGCCGTACCGGAGGACGCCGCCGGCGGCGTGGAGCGCCTCGAAGATGGTGACGGCGTGCCCGAGCCTCGCGAGATCC
>CAZCER010000113.1:4429-10475 GCA_964497385.1 uncultured Armatimonadia bacterium
CAGGTCGAAGGCGGCGGTGAGACCGGCCGGGCCGGCGCCGATGACGGCGACCTTCTTGCCGGTCGGCGGGGCGCACTTGGGGAGTTCCCCAGCGCCCTTCTCGCGGTCCCAATCGGCGACGAAGCGCTCCAGCCGCCCGATCGCGACGGGCTCGCCCTTCTTGCCTCGGACGCAAAGCGCCTCACACTGCTCCTCCTGCGGGCACACGCGTCCGCAGATCGCCGCGAGGGATGTGGCCCCTTTGAGCACCCTGGCGGCTTCGGCGTAGTCGCCCAGAGCCACCTGCGCGATGAAGCCGGGGATGTCGATGAGCACGGGGCAGCCGGCGATGCACGGCGCGTTGGGGCACTCCAGACACCGGCGCGCTTCCTCCCGCGCGGTCTCCTCGTCGTATCCGAAAGGGACCTCGGCGAAGTTCGCACGGCGCGTCGCCGCGTCCTGTTCCGGCATCGCATGCCGACCGATCTCCATGCGCTCCTTGACGGAGAGAGGGATCAGCTTCTCGCGCTTGGGTCGCTCCGGGGTCTCTTGAACGTCTTCGGGCACGGTGGCTCTCCTCCAGGGGGTCAGGGCGGGTGCTTCGCATCCGTTACGATCACGGTGGTCGAGGCGTGTCCGGCGCTAGGTCTTCAGCCCGATCCGGCACTCCTCGTGGAACTCCTCGTGCCGGCGGCCCTCAAAGTCGCGGTACGCGGCGAGGCGCCGGGCGAGTTCGGCGAAATCGACCTGATGCCCGTCGAACTCCGGCCCGTCCACGCACGCGAACTTGGTCTTTCCGCCGACGGTGACGCGGCAGCCGCCGCACATTCCCGTGCCGTCGATCATGATGGGATTGAGGCTCACGATGGTGTGGACTCCGGCGGGGCGGGTGACCTCGGCGCAGGCGCGCATCATCATCACGGGCCCGATGGCGACGCACAGGTCGACCTTCCGGTTCGCCAGGACCTCGGCCAGCACGTCGCTCACGAAGCCCTTGTGGCCGGCGCTCCCGTCATCGGTGGCGATGAGGAGTTCGTCGGAGATGGCGGCGACCTCGTCGGTGAGGATCAGGAGGTCCTTCGAACGGGCGCCGACGATGCCGATGAGTTCGTTGCCGGCTTCCTTGAGGGCTTTGGCGATGGGATACATCGGGGCTGTGCCGACGCCTCCGCCGACGCACACGCAGAGCCCGACCTTCTCGATGTCGGTGGGCTTGCCGAGGGGGCCGGCGACGTCATGGAGCGCCTCGCCCTCCTCGATGGCGCACACCTGGTGGCTCGAGGCGCCCACGGTCTGGATGATGAGGGTGATCGTCCCCGCATCGGGGTCCGCGTCACAGATCGTCAGAGGAAGTCTCTCCCCGTCGGCTGTTCCGCGAACGATCACGAACTGCCCCGCCTTGCGCTTCTGAGCGATGCGGGGGGCCTCGACCTCGAGGCGGTAGATCTCCTCGGCCAAGGCGCGCTTGCTCACTACCCGGTACATGTCAATCTCCTCGCCGGCGGCTTCTCGCGGGCCGGTACTCGTAGTCAGCGCTCACGGGTGCGTCCCCCGGGCCGTGCGCGGCCCGCGCCGCGTGCTAGAATAGCTTCCCATGCGGCGAAGGGGAAGGCGTCTTTGCCTCGTCGCGCCCCCCGGATGACAGGAGCGGGAGAGTGGTGCACGCGCCGTGAGCCTCACCATCGCCATCGGGTCTCTCGTCGCGTGGGCGGCCGTGGCCTGGGTGGGCGGCCGAAGCCGCCTGTTCGGCCAGGCCGGCGCGGCGGAGCGGTTCACGGTCGCCGGACGGGGCGTGCCGTACGGGATGGGCGCCGCCGCCCTGCTGGCGACGTGGACGTGGGGGATCACGATCACCGTCCCGGCGCAGAACGGCTATGACTACGGTCTCGCCGGCCCGCTCTACTTCGCGGTGGGCGGCGGTCTGATGCTCCTCGTCTTCGCCCCGTTCGCCGCGCGCGTCCGCGGGCTGGCCCCGGAGGCGCACACGCTCCCGGAGTTCATCTCCCGGCGGCACGGGCCGGCGGGGAGGCACGTCATCCTGGCGATCAACCTCCTCTCCGCCGGCGTTCTGCTGTTCCTCAACCTGAACGTGACCGGGCTTTTGTTTGAGAAGCTCGGTGTCGGCTCCTATGAGCTGGGAGTCGGGCTCACCATCGCGGCCGTGCTCGCCTACACGCTCGTGAGCGGGATGGCGGCCTCCATCGCCACCGACGCGGCGCAATTCGTCGCGATCGCTGTCGCGGCTCTCGTCCTGGTGCCTCTCGTGGTCGTCCGGTCGGACGGCGTCGCCACACTCGCCGCGGCCCTGCCCGCGATGGGCGAGAAGGGGAGCCTCCTGTCGACCGAGGCGTTCCTGGAGATGGGCCTCCCCTTCCTGCTGATGAGCTGGTTCACGGCATTCGCCTACCCCTGCCTCTGGCAGTACGCGTGGGCGCTGCGCGAGCGCGACGTGGCACGCACGTTCGTGACGGCCGGGCTCGGGTGGATGCCCTTCGGGTTCGCGTTCGGTGCGCTCGGAGTCATCGCGCTCGCGAAGGCGATGCCCGCTCCGGACGGCTCGAGCGGGATCGCGTTCGCGATGGCGGGCTCGGTGCTGGGCGAGGGCGGCGTAGCGCTCCTCTGCATGCTGGTGCTTGCCGCGGCATCGTCTTCGTGCGATACCGCGCTCTCCGCGTTCGGCGCCCTCTTCATGACGGACGTGTACCGGGCGCACCGGAACCGGCTGGCCGACGATCGATCCATGCTCCGGGCCGGGCGGACCGCCATGTGCGTGTTCGCGCTGCTCGTGGCGGGGCTCGCGATGTACAGGGTCTCGCTCATGAAGGCGATGTTCTTCCTCGGGGCCGCCAAGGGCGCAATGCTCTTCCCCTTGCTCGCGAGCCTCTACTGGCCCGGCCTCACGGCACGGGGCTTCGTGGCCGGCATCGCGGGCGGAGTCGTGGTCGGAGCGGGGCTGTTCCTGTGGCTCCAGGGAGTGACCGGGTACTACAACCTCATCAGCATCCCCGTGAGCGTCGCGGTCGGCGCGGGGCTCTCGGTAGCGGTCAGCTTGGTCTGGCCCGCCAGGGGGGCGCGCGGTGACTGCGGTCTGGGCGAACGTCTAGCTCTGGTCAGGCCCGGCCCTGGTGGCGGTGGTCGTGGCGTTCGTGGTGTGGCGGCTGGTGGCGGAACTGCACGGCCGCGAACCGTAGGGGCCGACCGGCAGGTCGCCCGTCGTGGGGTCCGTGACGGTTCGCGCCTGCGGCACGGAGCGTACAGGTCACCAGTGGGTCGCCCTCTTCCGTGGCGAGGCCTGTCCAGCCCCGCCTACTCCGACGCATTCCCCGACTGGTCGACCGCGACCACCCGGTAGTGGACCTCACCCTCCGGCGCGTCGTGGTCGACAAACGTCGTCCCGACGGTCGAGCCGATCCGGTTCGCGTCGGCGGCGGCTACGGGCGTGGTCGCCGAGCGGAAGACGCGGTAGTAGCAGAGGTCGGCGTCGGGGCTCGCCTCCCAAGTGAGAGTCGCCTGTCCCCCACCCCGCTCGATCTCGAGGCCGGTCACCGGCCCGGGCGGCTCATCGTCGTAGGCGGTCGTGTACACGGCCAGGCAGTTCGGGCCGAGGCGATCCACGAGTGCGCCGTCCGTCAGCGTGAGCGCGCCGCTCGGGCCTTGGAGGTCGCCGTGCGGGCTGCGGGGCACGGCGGCGGGATCATAGAGGTACCGGCGGAAGCGGAGTCCGTTCGGCGCGCCCGGCAGCGCAATCCGGACGGGCGCGTCCGCCCGCGCGCGGTTGAGCGCCACGACGGTGTACGCCCCTGATGCCGACCGCAGAGCCGCGGCGCGGAGGTGCGGGTCGTCGGTGGTGACCGCGAAGACCTCGGCCGGCCCGCGACAGAACTTGGTGAGCAGGCCGTAGCCATAGTAGTGGTCCCGCGTGGAGTGGTCGTCGCCGCTCCATCGGATCACGCCCCACTTGTTGACGTAGGCTGAGTTGTACTCGTCGGGGAAGTCGGAGTACGTCCAGTATCCGACCGCGTACACGCCGGAGTTGAGCGCGGCGATCACGGCGTCCGCGAGTTGGATCGCGATCAGCGGCTCGTCGGGGGTCTCGAAGTAGACGCAGCGGTCCAGCTTCACGCCGTCAACGGTGCGGCCGTCCTGCTTGCAGCCGAACTCGCCGATAAGGAAGTCCTTGCCTTTCGAACGCGCGATCCCGGCGGCCCAAGCCAGGCGGTCTCGAAACCACGGATAGAAGCGCTCGTCGTCCGGACTGTGGTTGTTGAAGTAGTGGTGTCCGCCATAGATCGCCGTGATGTCATCCATGTTCTCGGCGGCCCACTCGAGGGTGTGCCAGTACTCGACCGGCGACGCGTCCGTGGCGAGGAGCCCCACGTCGAGGCCGCGAGCCTCAAACGCGTCGTAGAGGGCCTGGTGATAGGCGCGGAACGTCGGGAGGTCCGAGGCCATCGCGCCCCAGCCGGCGAGGGAGAGTTCGTTGGACATGCAGTACCAGCGGAGGTTCGTTGCGCCGCGCTCGCGGATCAAGTACTCCAGCGTGTCGGCGACCTCCTCGGCGTAAGCGCCGCGCTCCTCGTCCGAGGTCAGGACCGGCGGATCCCAGCTCGTGTAGTAGATCTCGGCGCCCGTCTCCTTGAGCGCCAGGCACGCCTCGGCGACCTCATCAAGCTTCGCGCGGTCCCAGCTCCGGAGGTCGGTCATCCGGGCGAACGAGGGGTTCAGCTCTCGCCAGTGCTTCAGGAGAACCGTGTCGAGGAGTTCCCGCGAGTAGCCGTGGCAGTGGAAGAAGACGTGGAACCCAACGCCGGCGAAACGCGGCTGGACAACCGTGTCGGGATCGATGCGGACTTGCCGTTCGGCGTCGCCAAGGTCGGGCCAGGGCTCGAGTCGCGCGGTGCGCACAACCGACACGTCGTCGTACCAGGCGGTCCCGACCGAGTTCAGCACGAGGTCCAGCGTGGCGTGTGACGTGCCCTTGGGCGCGGTCGCGGTCAGGAACAGGCGCTCCCATCCGTTGCGGCCGTTCTCGAGGGCCACCTTCGGGTGGGCGATGCCCGTCCGCTCGCCGGCGTCGTCGAGGAACACGAACGCGAAGTAGCCCCCTGTGCCTTCCGTGAGCCCCTCCGTGCGGACCCATCCCTCGACGGTGAACTCGTCGCCGGGCAGGATGCCCTCGAGCAGAAGCTCGAGCTTCTGATAGCGTGGTTCAGCACCGGCGGGGATGGTGATCCGCGCGCATGCCTCGCCGCCGTGGGGCTGGGCGGCGTCCGTGTCGAAGTCGGCGTCGCCCGTTGCGTTCCAGCCGGCGAGACCCGCCTCGAACCCCTCCGCGAGCAGCGTGACCGGGTCGTCGGCCATGGCGAGCCCCCCCATCGTGAGCACCAAAGCGCACAGGTGCGGCGCGAGCCTCCGCGAGGAGCAGCGAGCGCGGTTCATCGAGGACACCGTCCCTTTCGTTGGGGCGCGGCGAGTCAACTACGAGTCGGCGAAGGCCGGCTCGCCGAGAACGCTCTCGACCTCACGGAGCGCCGCGTCCACCCGCTCGCGCTCGCCGTCGACAAGGAACCAGACCGAGCCCTCGGCGCCGTTGATCCCGCCCGCGCCGATCGCCCGGGCCTCCACTCCGGCGAAGATGGCGAGCGCCTCGATCTCGGTGACGATCGTCCCTTGAGAGATCCAGAGGCGCGGTAGGGGGCCGATCACCTCCCGCGCGTCGTTCACCCGCGAGGCGACGTCCCACAGGTCGCCGGGGATGGTCTTCTCGAGCCCTACGGGGATGATCTGGGTGACGCCCTTCCCGATGACGTGCCCGAGCGTGTTGCCGGCCGTTCCGCCCGTGTGGTTGCCGATCAGCACGCCGGCCATCCGTCGGTCGGGCGAGAGGGCGTTCGCGCCTTTGAGAACCACATCGCCCGGCTTCATCGTGAGAGCCGCATCGATCACGGAGAGGCCCTCCACGGGCTCCCCGTTCCGGAGCACGATCTCCGCGATGGGCGTTGCCGACAGCGGCTGGGCGCCGACGGAAGGCTGCGTGTTACCGAGGAGATACCCAGCCTTCTCGATG
>CAZCER010000114.1:0-10463 GCA_964497385.1 uncultured Armatimonadia bacterium
CACGATCTCGATAGACAGAAAAAAGGGGTTGACTGGTCATCCCATAGCAGGGGCGTCGGCTTGCCGCGCCCCATCCCGTGCGGCCGTGTCTCGCACTCGCACGCGACAATGGAGGGGCCGCATGGGGAGGACCCGCGAAGCGGGAGGACCCCAACCGGCCCCAGTATCAGTGCGGCTCTGTCGCGCATTCGCACGCGACAATGGAGGGGCCGCATGGGGCGTCGCGAGGAACGAGCGGCGGGGTCCCCATCCGGCCCAGTACCCATCCGACTGCGTCGCGCACTCACGTGCGGCAGTGGATGGCCGCCTGGGCGCACCCGTCGGGGCGCCGGCTCGGCCCGACTCTCTGCCGACCAGTCGTCACGCCTGGCGAACGCGCGGCGAACGTCCAGTCCTTAGTGACAGAGAGACACACGGAGGCAACGCATGAGAATCGGGATAGTCGGCGTCGCGGGCATCGGCCAACACCACATCCGGGTGCTCGGCTCGATGGAGCGGTACGAAGTCGTCGCCCTGTGCGACATCAACGAGACCGTGCTCCGCGAGCGCGCTGAGGGCCACTCGGTGGGGTGCTACACCGACGCGGCGGACATGCTCGACCACGAGAGGCTGGACGCCGTCAGCCTCTGCACACCCCCGAAGGCCCACCTGCCGCACACTCGTCTCGCGACGGAGCGCGGCGTGCACGTCCTCGTCGAGAAGCCGATGGCGCCCGATGTCGCCCAGTGCCAGGCGATGATCGATGTCTGCTCCGAGCACGGCGTGGTCCTGATGGTGGCGCAGAAGAAGCGCTTCGTCCGCGCCTATACGCGCCTCCGCGAACTGGCGGACGGCCCGCTCGGGCGCATCGAGGTCGCGATGCACCGCTACCCGCATCCATGGATGCCCGAGACCGAGTGGTTCTGGGCCGAAGACGATGGCGGCGGGCCTCTGGTCGAGAACGCGGTGCATGCGGCCGACCTGCTGCGGTTCCTTCTGGGCGACGTGGATCGCGTCTACGCGGAGGGCGATGTGTTCCATGCCGAGCACCACGCGCCACAACTCAACGTGGCGCTCTACACGGCACGGATGAAGAGCGGCGCGATCGCGCAGGTCGGGGCCGGGATGGTCGCCTTCCCCGCGCCGGGGATGATGTTCGAGGACCTCTGGGTTGCCTGCGAACACGGCATGGCCGAGGTCTCCGGCGACTTCGACAACCCGACGAAGCTGCGGTGGGTGCTGCGCGCCGCTCCCGATGAGATGCACGAGGAGTCGTTCGCCGGTGAGGACCCGTTCGTGGCCGAGTTCACGCACTTCGCCGAGTGCGTCGAGACGGGGGCAACGCCCATCGCGAGCGGGCCCGAGTGCCTGAAGTCGGTCGAGATGTGCCTCGCCGTCAAGCGCTCCGCGCGGACACGCGAGACTGTCGTGCTGTAGTGCGTGGCGGGGGCGCGTACGGCCGCCGGCTTGCCGCGCCCTATGCGCGACGGGGCTCCCATCCGGCCTGTCGGCTGGCCGTCGCAACGCGCACCTGGTCGGCTCGGGACGGACTCACCCGGGCGTACAGGTGTGACCTGCTGAGGCCGGAAGGCCGCAGGACGGCTGTCGGCGGCTACACGCGGCTGTTGACAAAGGTCGTACGATCGGGTACGTTGCCATCACAAGTAACCCCGCCCACGTCTTCACGTGGGTTTGGAGGCCGCCTACGGGTGGCCTCCGTTTTGTCTGAGGCAACGGGATGCGCGTCTGGGGCTGCATCGACGGGTTCAACCTCTACAACGGCCTCCTCAAGGGCAGCCCGCACCGGTGGCTCGATCTCCACGCCCTCTGCCAGTCCATCCTGAAGCCCGGGGAGTACGTTGAGAACGTCAAGTTCTTCACGGCGCAGGTTGTGAACACGCCGGACGACCCCGATGTACAGAAGCGACAGCGGATCTACTGGCGTGCCCTCCGCGCTGTGGGCGGAGTGGAGATCATCGAGGGACGGTTCCGCAGCCATCCCCGCCACATGCCCACGGAGGACTCGCTACGGCGGATCGAGGTTGCCAAAGCCGCTGGCGCGAGCACCAAGGGGATGCGTGTGGAATTCGTCGAGGTGCGCAGGCGTGAGGAGAAGGGCACCGATGTGAACCTCGCCGCTCACCTCGTCCACGATGCCCACCTGCGTCGGTTCGAGACGGCTCTGGTGGTGTCCGACGATTCAGATCTCCATGAGGCGATCCGACTGGTCCGCAGCGAGGTCGGGAAGCCGGTCGTTGTCGCCAGTCCGCACCCGGAGCGTCCGAGTGTTCGCCTGAAGAAGGTCTCCAGCCGCTTCATTGTGCTCGACGAGACTATGTTGGGAGGGCACCTGCTCCCGTCGCCTCTCAATGACGCCCACGGCGAGTTCGACAAGCCCGCGACATGGTGACTCGACACTCCCTCGGTCTTCGCAAGCAGGCCGGTCTGAGAGGCGCCCGGGGTCGCCACCCGGAAGCGCCCCGCACGTCTGTCTCCGGTAACCAGGCAGGGAGGTAACGACGTGGGCGAACGTCACCAGCCACAAGGCGACCAGGGCGCGATCGGCCCCGCCGACTACTCCGTCGTCCTCCGCCTCCCGCTCTGGTGGCGCCTCGTCTACGGTGCGTCGCTATTGCTCATGGCGGCGTTGTTGGTTGCCGTGCTATGGGCCGTCTGCAGTATGGACCGCACGTTCGGCGACGTGGGCCATGATGTGGGGCCCAGCGCGGGAGTCCTGTGCCCTCTTGCCGCCATGCTGGTCTGCTTCGTCGTGGGCGTGGGCCTCCCGTGCCGCCCCATCCGCATCGGCGTGGACGGGGACGCTCTCCGCATCCGGGGCATCCTGGGGCCGGGCCCGAAGACGATCCCGCTCACGAGCATCCGGTGGGTGCGAAGAGTGGACAGCTACACGCTCGAATGGCCTGCGCCCGCTCTGGACAAGAGCCAGTGGGTGATCGGCGCTCGCGAGTGGGCCTACAGCGCAACCGCGCAGCTCCCCTTTCCGGTGCCGTTGTTTCCGCACGCGTACCGCCGGGGCGCCGTGCTGGGCCTCGGAGCGACCGGCACACTGTTCATCGAGATGCCGGATCCCGGGGCTTTCGTCGGGGCCCTCCGCTCTCGGGGCGTCCGAGTGCTTGCCGGACAACCGGCCCAGTGACGCCCCCCCACAGCCGGCCCCCTCGCTACACCCTCCCAAACATCTTCACCACACTGCTCCCCGCCATCTGCCCGGCCGGGAGTTCGAACGTGAGCACCGAGCCCTGCCCACCGTTCGTCGGGCGCGAGCCTTCCCCGAGCAGCGGCGTCTGCACACGCACCTCGACGGCGCCTTCCCCATGCGTCGGGTCGGCCACCGCGATCGTCACGCCGTCCTCGGTCTCGCGCCAGAGCACCAGACACGGACGGTCCACCTCGATCCGCGGCAGACCCTCGAGGTGCACGGCGTCCGGCTCGTAGAACGCGATGCCCGTCACGCCGGTCCCCGTGTTTCGGCAGGCCTGCACGTTGGATGTGTTCGCGAGGATCTCGACCGGAACGCTCTCCGCGTACCGCCCCGTCTCCTCCGCCGAGACGCCGGGGATGACGATGTAGGCGTACGTCGCGTCCTCCGGGCCGGCGCCGTGCTCGATCCGCAGGTCGAAGACATCCTCGCGCACCTCGTCCGGAGATCGCGGCCCGATGAGGCTCCACGCCCCGACGCGCGTGCCCGCGAAGAGCTTCACATCGGTCGGTGCGGGGAACACATAGCCCACGCCATCGTGATGGACCCACGTCTCGCTCTGAAGCGCGGACTCGCCGCTGGGCGCCGCCTCCGCCCCGAGCGTCCCGGCGCGCACATCGCCATCCAGCAGACACTGGTTCAGCGACGTGATGACCGGGTGCTCGGTCGGGCAGGTGATCCCCGCTCCGAGACAGACGTACTCGTCATCGAAGAAGAACCAGGCTTTGCGCGCACGGAGGCTCTCCCGCGTGAAGTCCATCGCCTCCAGCCCGTAGAGGCCATCCGAGACGCCGCCGGCGAAAGAGCGCTCACCGACGGAGCCGTTCTTCACGCTGACATCGCCCGTGCGCTCGCACGTCGTCCCGGGAAGCGCCTCCCAGTCCCACACGGGGAAGACGCCATCGTACTCGTTCCCGTCGAGGTAGAGGTAGTTGAGACCGTCCGCGAGACGCCTCCCGCGCGTGTTCTCGCTGTTCACGATCTCGGTCTGGAGGAGGCGGTCGGAGGTCACGCGCACGGAGGCGTAGCACCCTGGCCGGTGGTGGCTCATGAGGTCCGACCGCCAGAAGCAGCGGTTCCCGACGAGCGGCGGCTCGGGGGCGGCCGGGTCCGACTCCAGCCGCGCGAGGAACGCCTCGAACTCCGACCGGCGCGGCGGGTCGAGCGCGAGCATGTCCCGGCACGTCGCCACGAACGACTGAGCGCCGCCCGAGCCGGGTCGCGTTATCTCCCTGCCGGCCGCGCTGTAGTCGAACCTGCGCCCGCGGATCATCCACTGCTCGCCGTCGAGGAGGTACATCGAGAGCACGTCGATTTGCTCCGGACTGAACGCGAACGTCGTGCCGTGGGCAAGCCGAGCGAAGAGCGCGCAGTCGGTCGCGAAGCCCCTCCCGTACCCACCCGAGTAGAGCTGGTTGCCGTGCTGCCAGAAGCTGCCGTCAACCTGGACGCCCTCGGCCTCGGTCACGCGGACCTCCGAACCGATGGCCCCGAACGCTTCGGCGATCACGGCGGGATCGCGCTCGAGGCAGCCGCGCGCGACCGTGATCTCCGCGACCCAGACCAGGTTCTGGCCGGTCATCCCGAGCTTCGCGCGCTCGAGGACGCGCACGCCGCCCGCCCGAGCCTCGGGAGTGAGACGCTCCTCGAGAATCAGCAGGGCGCCCGACAAGGAACTCGGGACTCCGATCTGGTTGTACCACCAGTTCGGGCACTCCAGGTCCCGAGCGATCCAGCAGTCGAGCGCGGCGAGGGTCGCGGCGAGCAGCTCGGCGTCGCCCTGGAGAGGGGAGTTCGGTTTGGCCCAGGCCACAGCCATAGAGCGGACGCGACCCGGATGCACGGCGGGCTCCCAGCTCGAGCGGCTCTCACCGGCGTAGTCCACATCGGGCCAACTGCCGTCCGGCTCAAGTGAGTCGACCCAGCTCCGCACCGTCTCCGAATCGGGCGATGCGAGCAGGGCGTGCTCGATCAGTCGAGCGCGGACCGTCTCCACATCGGCCGCATCGTCGGCAAGCGCGATGCAGGGGGATGCGAACACAAGCGCGAGGCGGCCAAGCGTGCCGATCGACATGTCTGTTCCTCCTGGGCTCACGGGGCTCCGGCGCCTGGCTTACCCTCTTCGACCAACGGCCGCTCGCGCCTCCGTTTGTTAAGGAACCGTGGACACCCCCCAGGCGTGTTTGACGCGGCGACCTCTTGGGTAACCCGAAATCGAGCGCTGCCCCCCTCAGCGCCGCCTGCCAGCAGATGCGTCCCGTTCCATCCAGGGGGGTGGACCGGGACGGACGCCCGACACGACAAGACGACGAGGTTCCGATGGGCCGCACGCGCGGCCGCGCCCCGCTTGGGGGCGCGGAGTCGCTCGTGTTGGCGGGGTGTCGCGTGTCGTCTGGCGTTCGGGCATTCCCCCAGAGGAGGAAGTCAATGGAGTCCAGTCAGGTTGGGTCCGAGAGTTCCGCCGGGCGCGTACGTCGCCCCTTCGTGTCTCCCCGGTTGACCCGCTACGGCAAGGTCGAGCGCATCACGATGGCGAGCGGCGGCGTGACGGGCAACTTCGCGCTGAAGGTCGACGGCGGCGGAGGCTACTTCTAATGAGCTTTCGCCAAATGGTGTACGGAGGGGCCGCATTGGGGTCCCTCCGAGAGCAAACATGCGCACTGCTCGATCTGCGCAAAGCTCACTAGAGGCCCCGGCACGCACGCGGATAGGAGTCACAAGAGCAATGACAACAAGAACGTACATCGCGCTAGCAGTGGCGTGTGTGGTCGGCGCCGGTAGCCTTCTCACCGGGTGCAGCGGCGGGACCGGTGACATCGACCCCGGCGGCGGCACGGGCGAGCGGCAGTACGCGACCTTCACGCTCGCGGGCTCGCCGGAGGCGGCCGTGGCCGTACGCGGTACGCTCACCCCGGTGAACGGCGTATCGCTCACGAGCCCCGACAGCGGCTACGACGGCTTCGCGGGGTGGGCCGAGAAGGATGGCGGCGGCTCGACGATCGACGGCTGGGTCTCTGTGGACAACGTGAGCACGGGCGGCACGATGACTGACATCGAGGTCGAGGTCACGTCGATCAACACCTCGGCTGTCACGTGCAAGCAGTCGGGTTGGACCTATGCCGACACGCCCCAGGGCGACAGCACGGGCTGGATGCGCTGGACCTTCACCGACTCGCGTGCGAGCGGCACGACCGAATACCGCACCTTCGAGGCTCAGATCCAGGTGAGCTGGATCCCGTCGTCGGCGGGGATCAGGACGACCGATGCGGTCTTCATCCATCACTCGTGCGGGTCGAACTGGCTGTCGAACAGTCTCAACGAGGCGCTGATCTCCCGGCCGTACATAGGCGAGCGCAACGACATCTACTACGGCGTCGATGTGTCGCCCGATACCGGCCGTCCCGACTCGCTTGGCCCGACACCAGGCGAGAACACGAACATGAACCACTGGATCCTCTGGTTCAACGACTATCTCGGTGGCGTCAAGGAGCACGGCTCGGGCACGAACGGGATCATCATGTTCAAGAGCTGTTACCCGATCTCGAATATCGGCTCCGATGGCTCCGAACCGGGCGATCCCTTCAGCGGCTCCCAGACGCTCACGAACTACAAGGCCGTCTTCCGCCACCCGAGCGGCCCGGGGAATGCGTACACCCAGGGCGGGTACACCTACAAGCCACTTGAGGACGTCTTCGCCGCGAACCCCGGCACGCTCTTCGTCTTCGTGGTCGCCCCGCCGCTCTGCAACGGCTGCACCGACGACGACAACGCGCACCGCGCGCGCGTCTTCGCGAACTGGGTCAAGGGCGAGTGGCTCTCGGGCTACAACGCTGACCATCCCGCCGCCAAGAACGTGATCGTGTACGACTTCTTCGACACGCTCGCGAACCCCGACGACGCGGCCTCCTACCCCAACCGCCTGCGAGACGAGTTCACAGGACCCAATGCCGGCGACTCCCACCCGAACTCGGCCGGGAACTGGCGCGCGACGGAGGTCTTCATGACGGACTCGCCGGGCCTTCTCGACACGGCGTGGAAGGCCTTCGCGGCTCAGTAGGGAATCGCTCGTCACGGATGCGCCCACGTCCCCCGGTGGCCGAACCGCCGGGGGACGTGTTGTCCCTGACGCATTCGCTGAGGAGTGCGATGGATGTCTGTCGTTCTCGCGAGTTCCCTCATGGCGACGCTCGTCGGGGCGCCGGATCTCGGGCGCGTCGTCACCGACAAAGGCGACGAGCGGTGGCTCGGGATTCCCGGCATCGAGCGCTCCTCCGGAGGCACGCTCTGGGTCTCCGCCTTCTCGGGTGGCGCGAAAGAGCCTGATGTCGACAACCGTGTGCTGGTGGTGACATCGACCGACGAGGGTGCGACATGGTCGGACTGGCGCATCCTCGCGGACCCGCCCGACGCCACCCGCGCCTATGACCCGACGCTCTGGATCGACCCTTCCGGCCGCCTCTGGCTGATCTACAACCAGGGGAACAAGGAAACAGCGACCCACGAGGTGTGGGCGCGAGTCTGTGACCACCCGGACTCGCCGGACGCCCCGTTCTCCGAGCCGCGTCGCCTCCCGTTCGACGTCCCGTACGCCTTCCGCATGAACAAGCCCATCGTCACAAGCTGGGGCGAGTGGGTGCTGCCCGTCACCTGGGCCGATCAAGTGGTTCACGACTGGTTCGCCGGTGACGACCAGCTTCAGGGAGTCGCCATCTCCTCCGACGAGGGCGCGACCTGGGAGATGCACGGCGCCGTGAAGGCGCCGCCGTGGGCGCTCGAGTGCATGGTCGTCGAACTCCGCGACGGCTCGCTCCGAATGCTCATCCGCGGCGGCGGAGGCCGCATCCATGAGAGCCTGTCGACTGACAAAGGGCGCACCTGGAGTCCCTCGCGGCCGACCGACATCCCCAACCCCTGCTCCCGCTTCTTCATCCGCCGGCTCGCTTCGGGTCGGCTCCTTCTCCTGAACTCACCCGTGCCCGACAGCCGGACCTCGATCGTGGCCCAACTCTCCGATGACGATGGCGCCGCTTGGTCCGAGCCTCTCGTGCTCGATGCGCGGCCGGGCGTCTCCTACCCCGACGCCTGCCAAGCCGCGGACGGACGCATCTTCGCTGTGCATGACTTCGACCGCGGCGGCGCCGGCGCGGTCGTGCTGTCGGTGTTCACGGAGGGCGACGTGCTCAGCCGTACCCCTTGACCGGATCGTGAACAGTCGCCAAACTCACGTTAGCGCTATAGCAATCGTTTGCTATATGGCCGCGCAAGACGGGACTGCCACTTCGCGCGGCGTGCGGAAGGATGGGCTGGAATGAAGAGGTCACTCCTGCGCTTCGGTGCGGTCAGCGCTTTGGTGATGATCCTGGCTTGCGGCCTCGCGCTGGCCCCGGCGGCTGAGGCCGCCCCGGACACGCCCGCCGAGTTCGTCGTCACCAACGAGGTGCTGCGACCGGCCTCCGACGTCCCGCCGCTTGGCGCCAACAACTACGGAGGCTGCGGCGCCGTCGAGTGGGCTCGGAACAACTTCGTCCACAACTCCGGCAACGAGCCCGCATACTGGAAGAACCTCCACCGCGTCACGGCCTGTGGCGGGAACTGGTTCGAGATCGACGGAGGCGGCGTCTCGTGGTGGGACCTGTGGGGCAGCGGCTTCCTGAGCGGCGCCGATGTGCGGATCTACCGCATCGTGGACGCCGGCGGGCAGCCGATCGTCGGCGACGGGTACCTCGACATGGCCAGGGCTGACCACGTCATCGAGGTCGGTCGCACGCATGTGATCCCCGCCGGCGCGCCCGGCTACCCCGACGGCGGCTGGGTCGTCACGCAGTACGGTGACGTCTACCCCAACGCCTGGATCCGGGGCGGGAACCTCTCGACCACGGACGCCGTGGTCGAGAACGGGCGGGCGTACTGGTACACGGTTGTCGCCATCGACGCCGCGGGGCGCGAGTCCGAGATGTCCGAGGAGGTCACCGCGACGCCGGAGGCGGGCCTCGACACCCCGCCACACATCCTCGTTGGTCCGAACGACGACCGCTTCCCCGATGTGCGCTCCGGCCAGGGCCTGCGCTGGGAGCCGAGCGTGGTGGGCGGCGCCGCTCCTGTCACGTGGTCCGTCGTCGAGGATCCCATGCCGGCGGGGCTGACGTTCGACCAGGCCACCGGCGTGATCGAGGGCGTTCCCGCTGCCGACGCGCTCCCCGACTCGGTCCTCCGCCTTCGGATCACCGACGCACGCGGCCGCACCGACGAGCGCGCATGGGTCGTGAACCCGTCGGACGCGCAACCGGCATCGGACCAGGCGCCGGCACCGCCGACAGGTGTCCGCGCCATAGCGGGTGACGGCTGCGTGACCCTCACGTGGCGGCAGAGTCCGTCCGCCGGCGTCGTGGCCTATCGGCTGAAGCGCTCCACCCGGCCGGCGGACGAGCGGGTGAACCGCGTCTACCTGGAGGACGGCGCCCCGAAGCTGGAGCGGTACGACTACATCGTCCTCGAGCGGGAGTTCGACCCGTTCGACATGCGGGTCGTGCATCCCCGTGTGCGTGGCATCGGGAACCCGGTCGACTCTCCGAATTGGCACTGGCGAAGCGACACGCGCGACCTCCGCTTCTCCTTCGAAGCGCACGCGACGCCCGTGCCCGCCGAGATGACCGAGCCCGGCGAGACATGCCTGCGGGTGGATGCACCCTCCGCGGGTGAGACGTCCATCAACCAGTACGTGATGATCGGCGCCGAGATCCAAGGCGAGTCGACCTGGTATGGCCAACTCGAGCCAGGCAAGCGGTACCACCTGGAGGTGTGGCTCCGGCAGGAGGGCCTCGGGAACGGCGGCGAGGTCGTCTTCTCCTACGCACGCGGCTACCCGGACATCCGCCAGGCATTCACCGTGACCGGCGAGTGGCAGCGGTTCACCTATGACTTCGTCGGTCCGGAGCGCCCCACCGACGTGTGGCACTTCGGGCACACTTTCACCTTCGCCGGACCGGGCAAGCTCTGGATGGACAACTGCAGCATCGCGCGCGTGGACACCCCCGAGGACGCCGCGAAGCCCTACGTCCCGAACCGGACGGTGTTCGACGAGTTCCTCGCGAGCCAACCCGATGAGGGCCCGAAAGGCGCGCAACGCTGCTGGGTGCTCAAGCGCGACATGACGATGGAGAGCATCACGAGCCTCCACCCCAATTCCCAGGTCCGTCCCGACTGGTCCACGAGCGTGAGCGGCACGGAGGAGATGACGCTTCCGTTCGCCCTGGGGTACTGCCGC
>CAZCER010000115.1:0-10351 GCA_964497385.1 uncultured Armatimonadia bacterium
CAGGTCGGCCCAGTCGCGGGCGCGCTCGGCCATGAGACAGGTCTCCGCGGGCTTTTCGGGCGCGGCCATGAAGCGCGCCCCGGCCGTCATCATCCCGTTCATGGAGTAGCTACCCCAGAGGTAGGGGTCGGCGCGGTCCGGGTCGGACGGACACCAGTAGATCTGCTTGTTCTTGAGGTACGGCGAGATCCCCGCGTCCCACAGATAGATCACGGTGGAGGCCCCGAGGGTGTCGACCTCCATGGTGATCGGCATGATCTCGTCGTAGTCCTGGCAGTACATCAGGATGCCAAGCGAGTACTGCTTCACATTGCTGAGACACGCTGTCTGCCGCGCCTTCTCTCGAGCCTTCGCGAAGACGGGGAAGAGGATCGCGGCGAGGATCGCGATGATCGCGATGACGACTAGGAGTTCGATGAGGGTGAAACCCTTGCGTACCGTTGGCATAGCCATACACCTCCGCGGTGACGTGGTACGGAATGGGCCGTCCGATTTGACGGCTCCGCGCGGAGACGGTACGATGCCTGATGAGTGGGCGGCATCAGCCGTCTCCCAATGAGCGCTCGGGTGTTCCCGCACCGGAGCGCTCGTTTCGTTTGGGGTGCGGGAGCTTTGGTCTCGCTCTCGCGCCCCGGTTGCTCCTTCCGGCTACTCCAGTCCCAGCAGGCGTCCGCCCTGATAGATCACCAGAGCCGCAAGCCACGCCAGGACCGTTAGGTAGCCGACGCAGACGAGAGTCCACTTCCACGAGGCCGTTTCGCGCCGCACCGCGCCGATCGCGGCCACGCACGGCGCATAGATCAGCACGAACACCAGAAAGGCATACCCCGAGAGAGGCGTCAGGTGACCGTCGGTGAGAGCGTCGCCGATCGCGCCCTCCTCGGCGTCCTCGCCGGCGCCGTACAGCACGCCCATTGTCGAGACGACCGTCTCCTTCGCCACCGCGCCCGAGATCAAAGCCACGGCCTCGCGCCAGCCGAAGCCGAGGGGGCGAACCAGAGGCTCGACGGTCTGCCCCAGCCGACCGGCGTAGCTCTCCGGTCCGGCGGGTTCGACGCCCCACGGGAAGGCGCTCAGAGCCCAGACGACGATCGAGCCCGCGAGAATGACCGTCCCCGCCTTGGCCACGAAGAGCTTGCCGCGCTCCCACGTCCGGATGGCGATGCTCTTGGGCGCCGGACGATGGTACGGTGGGAGTTCGACGAGAAACGGCTCGTCTTCGCCGCGGAGCACACGGCTCCGCAAGACGCGCGCGGTTGCCGCGGCCAACACGACGCCCAAGGCGTACAGCGAGAAGATGACCAAGCCCGCCCGGGCCCCAAAAAGCGCCCCCGCGACCAGCGCGTAGACGGGCATGCGAGCGCTGCAGGACATGAGCGGAGCCACGAGGATGGTCACCAACCGGTCGCGCTCGCTCGGGATCGTCCGCGTCGCCATGACGGCGGGCACCGTGCAACCGAAGCCGAGGCACATCGGGATGAAGGCCATGCCATGGAGCCCCACGGTCCGCATCAGACGGCTCATCAGCACCGCCGCGCGCGCCATGTAGCCGCTGTCCTCGAGGATCGAGACCAGCGCGAAGAGGATGAGGATCTGCGGCACGAACACCAGGACTCCGCCGACGCCCGCGAGGACGCCGTCCACCAGAAGCGCCGCAAGCGGACCCTCGGGCAGGGCCCCGCCAAGCCACGCGCCGAGCGCGCCGAACCCCAGATCGATCCAGTCGCTCGGATACGCACCGACGCGGAAGGTGAGCTGGAAAAGCGCGACCGCGACGGCGAGCAGGATCGGAAGACCCCAAACGCGGTGCAGGAAAACGCGGTCAGCCCGGTCCGAGGGCGTCTCGCGGACCGCCTTCGACTCGACGACGATGGCGCCCGCGATTCTCTCCGCCGACGCGTACCGAGCCTGGATCACGCCGTCTTCCGCCGTCGCCTCGCAGTCCTCCGCGAACTCCCGCCGCACCGCCCTTGCGGTCGCGAGGAGCCGCGCGTGCTCCGGGTCGTCGGCCGGCCGCGCCGGCAACGCCGACTCTTCGCCAATCAGCAGGCTGAGGGCGAGCCACCGAGGGGGCCGCGCGTCCAGCAGTTCCGGCGTCTGGAGAATCGCCTTCTCGATGGTCGTGACCGCCTCGTCGAGCGAGGACTCGTACCGCACCGGCCGCGGCAGCCGCCTGTCGGCGGCGCGTCGCTCCACGGCCGCCCAGAGTTCGCTCACGCCCTGGCCGAGATCGCCCCGCGTCGGGATGACCTCGACGTCCAGCGCTTGCGCGAGCGCCGCCGCGTCGATCCGCACTCCGGCGGCGACGGCCACGTCGGTCATGTTGAGAGCGATGACCATCGGCACGCCGAACTCGATGAGCTGCATCACAAGGTAGAGATGACGCGTCAGATTGCTCGCGTCGACCACCGCGACCAACACATCCGCCTCTTCGAGCAGGAGGTAGTCCCGCGCCACCCTCTGATCGGGCGTGTCCGCGGTGAAACCGTAAATGCCCGGCAGATCGACCACGAGGGCCTGGCCGGCCTCCGTGCGCCGCACGCCCTCCTTGCGCTCCACGGTCACGCCGGGCCAGTTGCCAACTCGCTGGTTCGCCCCCGTGAGGTGGTTGAAGAGAGACGTCTTGCCGGAATTGGGGTTGCCCGCCAGCGCTACGGCCGGCCATGGGGAGCGTCTGGTGTCACGCGGCGCCGCTGCCACTTGCCTGTTCCTCCACGTCCAGGATGACCTCACGGGCCACTTCCTGGTCGATCGCGAGCCGGGTCCGGCCCGCTGCCACTACGAGCGGCGTCCCACGCCGGCAAACCATGCCCATGATCTCCGAGCCAACCGCCAGTCCCATCCCCGCCAGCCGCCCTCGCAGGTCGGCCGGCCCCTCGATCGCCGCCACGCGGGCCTTCTGGCCCGGCCGCAGTTCCACAAGTCTCATGCGTCAGCGCCTTCTTCCGGGCCGGCCGCGCCCCACCCGCCGCAGCGCGCGGGCGGAAGTTCGCCGGTCTCGAGATACTCTCGGTAAGCGCGCAAACACCCCGGCTCCTCCGGCGCGCACCGGTAGAGCGTCTGCGCAAAACGCCGGAGGCGCTCCAGCGTGTAGGCGCTCACGCCGTGCTCCAGCCGGCACGCCTCTTCCTCCGCCATCTCAGGCTCGAGCAGCAGCACCCGCGCGAAGAAAGAGGTCAGTTCCTCGTGCCGGCGATGGACGTCCTCGGCGATCTCCTGGCCGCGGTCGGTGAGGACCACGTCCTCGTACCTCTCGTGCGTCGCGAGACCCCGCTTGGTCAGCGTGTTCACCGCGCCAGTGGCCGTGGAGGGCGCGACTCCGAGAGACCGCGCGATGTCGCGCATGCGCACGACTCGCTGGGCCAGTGACAGCCTGAAGATGGTCTTCAGGTAGTCTTCCATGGTCGCCGTCAGTTGCAGGGCATCGGTGCTCATGGGTCTCCTCTCGCGCCGCCTCACGGAGGAAGTCGGACGCGCGTCGGAGACGCGCTCCGACCCCCGCGCCGGAACGAAGTTAGATGTATCACACTCTTCTTTTGGGACGCAAGGGCATTTTTCGGCGAGGCGAAGACTCGGGGGGCGTACGAAGGCGCCGGGCCATACTCCGCCATCGGGGCAGGAGACGCCGGCGCGATCCCGAACGCCGCTGAGGCGCTGCCCCATGGCCGCGCGGACGACTCCGGAGGGAAACGAGATGACGCGCATCGCGGGCATGAACCGGCTGGAGGATACGATCCATCGCACCGAGTGCGATGGCGACAACTGGCACAGCACCTGGGCCGACGATGGAACGGTCTACACGTCGCTCTGCGACGGACGGGGCTGGCCTGGAATGGCGGGCTGGGACGGACCCGGTTACAACACGCGCGTCTACACGATTGGCGGGGAGCCGCCGGCGGTCCGCTTCGGGCGCCTGGCCGGCTACCCGGACGCGCCGATGGCGATGAACCGTTACTACGGGTTCGGGATCCTCGCGGTCGGGGAGACGGTCTACGAGTTCCTCTCGACTCCGAACCATCGCTTCTCCGAGCCCGGCGCGCGGTTCGCCGGGGCGAAGCTCATCCACTCTCCGGACCGCGGCGCCACGTGGCTCAATCAGGATGGCTCGCCCGCACGCTTCGAGGAGTGGGAGGAGCGCACCCGCGGCAACATGGTCTTCTTCGAGGAGCCTGGAGACTGCTTCTCTCTCAACACGATCCTCCAGATGGGCCAAGGCTACGCCGAGAACCGCGACGGCTACGTCTACGTCTACGCCCCGAACGGAAGCACCGAGGGCAAAATGAACGAGTTGGTGATGTTCCGCGCCCCGGTGAACGGCATCCTCGATCGCGCCGGGTACGAGTTCTTCGTCGGCGTTCGAGACGGCGGGAGCGCCGACTGGAGCCCCGACATCGCGGATCGCGGCCCGGTGCACACGTTCCCCTCGGGCTGGGTGAACACCAAGATCCACCCGTACGCCTGGCACCCGAGCGTCGTTTACAACGCCCCGCTCGACGCCTACATGATGCTGAACTGGGGCATGGGCTGCGACGCCGAAGGCATGTGGTTCGGGAAGCCGAGCTACCTCGGGATGTGGATCGCCAGCACGCCGTGGGGTCCGTGGACGCAGGTGTACGAGGACGCCCGCTGGACGCCCGGCGGAGACATGCAGGCCCGCTGCTACCAGCCGCAGATCATCCCGAACTGGATCGCCGCCGACGGCCTCTCCTTCTGGATGGTGTGGACCGACTTCCAGGTCATCGACGGGGCGATGCCCTACTACAGCTTCAACTACCAGAAGGTGGAGCTGCGGACGGGCTGAGCGCCGAGCCCGACCAACGAACCGCCGCCCCACCGCGGACGGCCCGCACCGACGGCGCCCGAGCGCCTACTTCCAGAACAGCACCCGTGCAGTCGGCTTCTCGCGGAAACGCGTCACGTGAGTTCGCGCGCCGTGGTCCTGCCGGCTCGCCTCTCCCCGCGCGAAGCGTTGGCGCGCAGGGGCGCAGGCTTGCCTCGCCCAGGGCGAGGGGCCCCTCTCTTCTGTTCCCGTTCCACGTCGTAGTCACCCCTGCGCCGCTGCACGGTGGGCAGCCCGTCCGCGTTCCACTCATAGGCCACTGACGAGACCGGCGTCATGTCCGATTCGACGTTCAGGATCGACGTCTGTCGCGAGGCGGCGTCATAGCCGAAGTAGCTGACCGCCCCGTTCGGAAGCTGCTTCACGGTCCGGCGGCCGGCGGCGTCGGCCCAGGTTGGTCCACACGCCGGCTCGGCCCCGCCGCACGGTGTCTGCCTGGGCAACGCGCCGCGTACCATCAGTCCGGTGCTCGGTCGGATCCGTGATCGGCGACGAGAGCCACACGAAAGCCGAGATCGTCCCTGCGTCTCGCGGTTTGGCGGCTGTTGTCCCTCCAGGCGAGGGTCGCCTCGACGCCGTGCGGCGCTCTGTCGACGCTGATGTACGCACTTCGGTACTCACGCCACGACAGACCCCTGACCGGGCACTCCGCCGAGGCGGAGCCTGCGGGTGGCTCGCACCACTCCTCGACTGGTCCCACAAGCGCCAGTACCCCGTCGCGGCTCATGCCAGGGAGCAGGTCCCAGACGGAGGTCAACGCCAAGGCAGCCCTCGCCCCGTCGAACTCGTCGCCCCACGGGTATGCGCGATGCTCCGGCCCGCGGCAGGCATACTCCCACTGCTGTGGCGTAGGCAACGACAGCCCGGCCCACGCGCAGTAAGCCAAGGCGTCGGCCAGGGAGACGCCAACGACAGGGACGGCGAGCTGGTCCTCCTGGGGCTTGCTCTCCGATCTCCACACGAGCAACTGAACGTCGGCCTCGCGAGGAGGACGTGGGTAGCGGCGCAGCAACTCCTGTGAGCGCCCGTCCTCGACATACCCCCAGACCTCCGCGTCGTCGAGGTCGGTCGGTGGGGGGCTGGACGGCTCCGGCCGACGGTGGCCGGTAGCCGCCGCAAATGCGGCGTACTGCCGTACCGTCACTGGGTGGGCGCCTATCCAGTAGGGAGGGGGCAGAGCGGACGACGCCCCACCGCCAGGGACAGACGGCGGCGGGAGCGGGATCAGAATGCTCCCATCGCGCGTGTTCACAGCGGCGGTGGTGCCCGACGGCGGCCAGGCGGCACCTCCACGAGGAGGGTGCGCGGCCGTCGACAGGCCATCGACGAATCCGTTGGGGAGCCCCACTGCCGTCGCCGTTGCACTGCCGGGCGGACGGCGCCCGCCTGATCCACCAACACCGGTCGTAGGCCCTTCTGCACCGGCCTGCGCAGGTGGCGGGCCCTCGCGGGGGTGCCGACAACCGGACGTCATTGCGGAGAAGGGCAGCAGAATGAGAACCAGTACCGTCACTGCCATCGGCCGCGAAGCCATAGGCCTCCTCCTCCCTCGAACAATGCAGCGGAATGGGTCACGTGCCGGACGGACGATGGCCATACGGGTCGCTGTATGGGTCGGGCGGAAACGGGCCGACCGGACCGTGGGGGCCGGGGCCGCATGTCGGGCACACGCGCCATTGCGCCTCCCGCTGCTTGCGATAGCACCTCTGGAGGATATCCTTCTGGTTATCGATGCTCTCCATGAGGTCCTGGAAGTACAGCCAGTCCTCGTACAGCTCCACGAGCGAACGTAGGATCTCGTAGATGAGCGCGATGACAGGGACCGCCTTTGAGAGTAGACCGAACGCACGCCCGCACTGAGCCAGGGCATTCGAACCGGCCTCAGCGGCCTTGCGGGCGAAGAGGTCGGCCAAGTACGCCGTGAACTGCTCCAGTGACTCAAACCCCTTCTTCCTGAGCGCATCTTCGAGTGGCCCGAGCCCGAGCCGCTCGACGGCCCGCCTGAGCAGTTCCTGAACCAGCGAACCAACTTGCTCGGCGTATGCTTCCTCACATTGCTGCACGCGGTTACAGCTGCAGGGGTCATCATCGCACCAGGTATGCACGAGTCCGAGGGGTGCGGACTCCTCGATCAGGTCGAACCCGTCGAGGACGCACTGCGCCCGGCGCCAGAACGGCCACACTTCAAGCACCTCACACCGGTACCGCGAGCGGCGGGTGGTCCGGAACGCGTAGACCTCGTAGAGCGTCCCACTCCTGCCGCTCGGACACATGAAGGCTTTGCGTGAGTGCACCTCGTGGCGCGTGAAGGTCATGTCCTGCTCCAGGTCGTTGCAGTCCTGACCCCCACATCGCTCAAGCCCTTCCGGATCCCACGCACTCAACGGCCTTTGGTGCGCGTACGAGTACATCCAGGTTGGTGTTGGGATGGGGTCCTTGGAGAGGAACACGCCGAGGGTTGGCTCGTATTGCCTCGCAATGAAGTAGTCGAGTCCCGGGCCGGGATCGCGCTCCTTGCCGGTGAAGAGGTACGGGGTGGTGAACGCGCCGGTCGAGCCGCGGAGCACGCCGAACGCGTCGAGGTCGTAGGTTGCGCCCCTCGATACGGTCGGCGGCGGAGCGGCCCGGTGCTGTCTCGACCTTGCCCCACGCCGACCTACTCGGGGTGAGCGGGCCCGGCCCTGTGGCGACTGTGGAGCCGGAGGCACGGAAGACCGGCTGCGCCGGCCGGGCATGATCGTCACGCCCTGGTCGTGCGTGTACTGCGCCGTCGTATCGTCGGAGTCGTCGGCTTCCTGGACCACCGCGAGGCCGGGCTTGCCCGACGTGCCCGCGTTCCAGCGGTACCGCTTCGTGCCGTCCGTGTCGGTCTTCTGCCACCTGCGCTGGTCGCCGTCATAGCTGAAGTAGTTCCACGACTCGTCCGGCAACTGGGCGGCGTCGAGCATCTCGTCCGCGCCCCAGACGTAGTAGGTCACGTCCGCGCCGGTCGTCTCTTTCACCAGGCTGCCTGCGGCGTTGTACTCCATCGTCGTCGCCGTTCCGCCCGCCGGCCGGCTCAGCCGGTCTTCCCAGTCATCGCGTTGCGAGCACGAATCGGAGCGGCCGAATGGACGGGGCCCGCGACGAAGGAGCGGGAAGGGTTCCATCCGGCTCAGTACCCTTGAGACGGCGCCGCGCGGTTGCCCCACCGGCGTATGGATCAACCAGCCGGATGGGGACCCCGTCGCTCGTTCCTCGCGACACCCCATTCGGCCGCTCCGACAGACCGTCCTTGTCGGTGATCCGCGTCGGGTTCCCGCGCGCGTCGCGCACGTAGTCGTAGCTTGCGAGCACGGTGTTGTCCGACTTCGCGGTCACTCACTCTCGCCCGTTGGCGGCTCTGCGCTCAGCGACTCGCCGCCACGCTCAGCCATCGCTGCTTCAAGGAGCTTCACGCACTCCTCGGACCCGGACTCGCGCGCAAGGTCGAGGGGGGTGCGGCCATCGCCGCCGCGCTGGCGGGGCTCTGCACCCGCGTCGAGCAATGCGCGGATCGCCGCCTCGTCGCCCTTCGCGGTTGCGACATAGAGCGGCGTCACAGACTCAGGAGGGTAGGTCCGGGCATCGGCGTCGGCTCCGGCAGCGATGAGGAGTAGCACAGCCTCGATGGAGTGCGTGTCGGCCGCCTGGTGCAGCGCAGTGCGGCCCGCTGGGTCGCGGGCGTTCGGGTCGGCTCCGGCCGCGAGGAGCATCCGCACCACCTCCTCGCTGCCAGCCCCCTCGACGATGGGCGGACCTGAATAGCGTTGCTCTGCCCCGTTGGGGTTGGCGCCCCCGCCAAGTAGCGCGCGAACGACGGGCACGTCGCCGCGCCTAGCTGCGAGAGACAAGGTGCTCTGCCCTCCGGAGTCTACCGAATCGGGCGAGGCGCCGAGAGACAGCCACACGCGGACGGCGCGGGGACTCCCGCGTCGCACCGAGGTGGGCAGAGAGCCGTACATGAGGATGAGGAAGACGATGGTATTGGCGACGGTGACCGCTGCGAACCCCCAGTAGTTCAGGCGTCGTCGCGCCGCGCTCCTGTGTGGACGCGGCAGGTCGGAACCGGCACCGGGCGTCGCGGGGTTGCTGAGCATTCGAGCACGCTCCCTTCACCGGCCACGCTCACGCCAATCGGACAGAGCCGTAGCAGAGGCACATCCGGAAGCGCTCAGAGCACTCGACGTGCATGAGCGAACTCAGCTGGTCACAGCGGCTCTTACAGACGGCGTAGCTCCCTATGCCCACGATGAGGATGGCGAGTGCGCCGAGTATGGCCATGTAGGTGGCGCCGGCGACGCCGGTGCCGACGAGCTGGCTGCCGCCACCTCCCGCACCCCACCAAGCTCGCGTGAGGCAGTTCCCTGCGGCGACTGAGCCAGGTCCGGAGGGCGGAACCTCAATGATGCTTCCGTAGCTCATGCCAGCCCCCCCCAGGAAGCCTATCACTGACTGCCAGGTGCCCGTACCGTTGCAGGCGTCATGGCAGAGGTCTTGGAAGCCCCCTCGCGCGTAGATGTCGTCATAGCATGAGCTGCGTCTGTTCTTGCAGTCGTTGACCCAGGACCGCCACTCGGCGGGGCAGCACGCAGGCGGCTCGGGCCACTCAAGCCCCAGGCGCACGCGCCAGTCGGGAGGCAGATAGCCTGTGGCGGCGGAGTACCGCTCCAGACAGCGCGACCTGCAGGCCGCCTTCTTCGGAAGCGCGACCGTTTCGCACCGAGTGAGGCAGCGCATCATTCGTCGGTAGGTGTCCACCATGTCGGCCCCGCTGGGGCGCAGACCTGCTGCATCCATCCCCCACCCCGGCAGCCCGTGTACATACCCATACCTCGGCTCGGTGAGGACGGGATCGCTCGCCACGAACATCCCCCTCGGCATCGCATAGTGCCGGATGCTGAGGAGCGGCATGGCGAGGTCGGCATCGTTGTAGTAGCCTAGCGCGCCGACGTAGCCGAACGGGCCGCCCCTCGACACGTCGGCCAAGCCCAGGCCGACGGCTCGGGGTGATCGGGCCCCGCCCTGTAGCGACGGTGGAGCCGGAGGCACGGGAAACCGGCTGTGCCGGCCGAGCATGTCGTACGTCGGCCAGACGGTCGCGCCCCTCGATACGTCGGCCAAGCCCAGGCCGACTACTCGGGGTGAGCGGGCGCGTGTCCGTTGCGCACGTGGAGCCGGAGGCACGGAGAACCGGCTGTGCCGGCCGTCGCGGAGGAGGTGCGCGGTGCTGTCGGAGTCGGTCTTCTTCGTCCGCTGCTGCGCGGCGTTCCATTCGAACTCGTTCGTGGTCGCGACACCGGGCACGGCGGCCTCGACCATAAGGTTGTCCTGGTTCCAGGTGTAGTGGGTCGTGCCTTGCGGACCCGCGTCCCCGCCGGAGGGGCACTCGATGCTGGCCGTGTTGCCGTCGGCGTCATACGAGAAGTACGCCCGGGAGCCGTCATAGTGCTGGCTCGTGACGAGCTGGTTCGCGGCGTTGAACTCGTAGTA
>CAZCER010000116.1:0-1883 GCA_964497385.1 uncultured Armatimonadia bacterium
ACTACTACTGGGTGACGGCGACCGACGGCTCGAACGAGTCGGCGCCGTCGGCCGCGTCGCCGGCGGTGCGGCCGTCCGCCAACCCCCGGGAGCGCGCGCTGAGCGTCCTGAAGAGCGTCCTTGCCATCGCCCTGACGCTTGGAATCGCGATCGCGATCCACGAATTCGGGCACATGTCGGTCGCGAAGCTCTTCGGGATCGCGGTGGACGAGTTCGCGATCGGGTTCGGGCGCAAGGTGTGGGAGACGCGCCGGGGCGAGACGGACTACTCCCTGCGGATCTTCCCGGTCGGAGGCTTCGTGCGGATCCGCGGGATGCTGCCCGACGAGGTGCACGATCCGCGCGGCATCTATTCACGGCCCGCCTATGCGCGGGCGGCGATCATGCTCGCGGGGGCCGTGATGAACGTCATCTTGGCTTTCTGCCTCTATGCGGTCGTGGCGGGCGCTTTCACGACGGGCACGCGACCCGTCGTTGAGAAGGTGAAGCCCGGAGGGCCGGCGGAGGCCGCGGGCATCGAGCGCGGGGACGTCATCGTCAGCGTGAACGGTCGGACGTATGGGCGCGACATCTTCGCCGTGGGCGCGATCGCGCGCAACCCGGGCAAAGAGCTGCGTCTGGGGATCCTGCGGGACGGCGAGGAGTTCACGGTGAGCGTCGTTCCGGAGAGCGCCGCCGTCGGCAAGGGCCAGGACGTGGCTCTCTATGGTCTGGGAGGCGCCAAGTCGCGCGGCATGATCGGGATCGTGATGGGCGATGAGGGCGACGAGGCCCCGCGAACCGCCAACCCGATCGAGATGGCGCGGGTCGCCGCCCGGCACGTGGTCGAGGACTCCGGCATCCTTCTGCGGCTTCTGCGCGACCTTGTGCTCAAGCGGGTCGGCGTGGAGGGCAGCCTTGGAGGCCCGATCATGATCGCCCAGTCGATTCATCAGGCGCAGGTGGCCGGCCCCAAGTATCTCCTCGACCTGATCGCGAACCTCAACATCACCCTTGGCGTCATCAACCTGCTGCCGATCCCGATGGTGGACGGCTCGCGCATCATCCTGACTCTGATCGAGGGCGCGCGGGGGCGCATCTTCGACAAGGAAAAGGAAGCCATGTTTCACTTCGTGGGGGCGGTGGCTCTGTTCGTCTTCGCGCTGTTCATCTCGGTGCTCGACGTTCGTCGCCTAACCGGAGGGATGTAGCCGTGGAGGCCAACGTCCCGAGCGAACGGGCCGCGCATCTGGCTCCTCGCCGTCGCACCCGTCAGGTCGTGGTGGGGGGCGTAGCCATCGGCGGGGACGCCCCGATCTCCGTGCAGTCCATGACGAGCACTCCGACGGAAGACGTCGAGGCGACGCTCGCGCAGATTGGGCGGCTGCGGGCGGCGGGATGCGAGATCGTGCGCGTGGCGGTTCCGGATCAGCGCGCGGTCGAAGCGTTTGGACGGATCGCGGCGGATTCGCCGATTCCCGTTGTGGCCGACATCCAGTTCAGCGCGGCGCTCGCCGTTCGGTCGATCGAGGTTGGGGCGGCGAAGGTTCGGATCAATCCGGGCAACATCGGGGGGCCCGAGAAAGCCCGTCGGGTGGCGGACGCCGCGCGCGCGGCGGGCGTTCCCATCCGGGTCGGCGTGAACGCGGGAAGCCTCGCCCCGGACGTGATGGCCGCGCACGGCGGGGCCACGCCGGACGCGATGGTCGCGAGCGCGCTGTCGCAGGTCGCGATGCTCGAGGCTTTCGGGTTTGGGGACATCGTCGTCGCGCTGAAGGCGTCCGACGTCGCCCGCACGGTGGAGGCCTGTCGGCGGTTCGCGGCGGCTTCCGACTGTCCGCAGCATCTCGGTGTTACGGAAGCGGGCCTTCCTAGGACAGGGATTGTAAAGTCGGCGATGGCGC
>CAZCER010000116.1:1914-10244 GCA_964497385.1 uncultured Armatimonadia bacterium
AGGAGGAGGTCCGCGTCGGTTGGGAGATCCTCGCCGCCGCGGGCGTGCGCCGGCGGGGCGCGCGGATTGTCTCATGTCCGACCTGCGCGCGCTGCCGGATCGATCTGATCGGGCTCGCGGAGAAGGTTGCGGCTCGTCTGGAGAACTATCCGCATCCCATCACTGTTGCGGTCATGGGTTGCGTGGTGAACGGCCCCGGTGAGGCGCGCGAAGCCGACATCGGGATCTGCGGCGAGAAGGGCGGCGGCGTTCTGACTCGGCGCGGCGAGGTCATCCGGCATGTGGACGAACCGGAGCTGCTGGATGCGCTGATGGAGGAGCTTGAGCGGATGACGGGAGAGGTGAGCGGGGAGTGACGAACGACACGGGAACCAGCTATGTGGTCCGGAAGGCCCGCATCGCGGACGTTCCGGCCGTCGCGGCCCTCGTGAAGATGTTCGCGGACCAGAACCTCTTGCTGCCGCGGAGCGAAGCGGCTCTGTATCCCGCGCTGCGGGATTTCCATGTGGCGGCGGCGGTCGACGGGGCCGTCGTGGGGTGCTGCGCGCTCGCGATCATCGCCAAGGACCTTGCGGAGGTGCGCACCTTGGCCGTTTCCACCGAGCTGCAGGGCGTCGGCATTGGCAAACGTCTTGTTGAGGCGACGCTGGTTGAGGCGCGCGAGCTGCATCTGGAGCGGGTGTTCGCTCTGACCCGCGCGCCCGGCTTCTTCGAGCGACTCGGGTTCGCGCGCACCGACATGAAGAGCTTGCCGCAGAAGGTCTGGAAAGACTGCATCCACTGCCCGCTGTTCCCCGACTGTGACGAGATCGCGCTGATCAGGGAGCCGTGATGTCCCGCGCGGAGCCCAAGGCCAGATGGACGGCCCAAGCCCTGCCGCTCCTGGTAGTGGCGCTTGGCCCCGCGATCCTGCTGGCCCCGATCCTCGGGGGCGAACGCCTTGTCCCCGCCGTCTACCAGAGAGCCTTCCTGCCGTGGAACGAGAGCCCGGAGCGCGCGCGCGTCTCGTGGAACGCGCTCATGGCGGACGCCGTGGTGCAGTACTACCCATGGAGGCATTTCGCGCACGAGTCGCTCCGCGCGGGGGAGATTCCGCTCTGGAACCCCCATCAACTTCGCGGGACGCCGTTCCTCGCGAACGGCCAGTCGGCCCTGCTCTATCCGCCGAACGCGCTCTTCTGGCTGATGCCTGTGGACCGTGCGTTCGGGGTTGGCGCCTTGCTCCACTTCTGGCTGGCGGGACTCGGCGCATACGCCTTCGCGCGAAGAGGGCTCGGAGTCTCTCGGTGGGGCGCGGCGCTCTCGGGCGTCGCCTTCGAACTCTGCGGCTTCCTGGTCGCCTGGACGCCCATGACCGCGGCGATGAACACCATGGCCTGGATGCCAGCCGGGCTCCTGGCCGTCGCGCTGGGGCGGGGCATGGGATTCCTGCCGAGAGCCGTCGTGCACGCCGTTCCGCCGGCGATGATGGTCCTCGCGGGGCATCTTCAGTTCGCGTGCTACGGCATCGCGCTCATGCTCGTGTACGGGGTGGTCTCGGCGCTGCAGGAGCGGCGCGAGGGATGGCGGCGCTCCGCGGTCGCGCTCTCGGCGCTCGTGGGCGGGGTGGCGCTCGCGCTCGCGCTCGCCTCGGGGCAGCTTCTGCCGCTCATCGAACTCGGGGCGGTGAACCATCGGACGGCGGAGAAGTCCGCGGCGGGCCTCGCGTTTCTGCACGATTGGTCTCTCGACGGTCTCACGGCCGCCGCGCTGCTCACCATGGCTCCGTACGGAAACCCGTCGCACGGGACGTGGCGGATTCTGCCCCAAAACTACGCCGAGATCTGCGGCGTCGTGGGAGTGGCGACCGTCCTGCTCGCCGTGTTGGGGTTCACCGTGCGGCGGGGGTGGCGTGAGTGGACCCTCGCTTGTCTGGCGGGCGTCGCCTTGCTCGTCGCCTTCGGCACTCCGCTCGCGACGCTCGCCTACTGGGTCGCTCCGGGCTTCGCGCGCTTCGCGGGCTGGCCCCGCATCCTCTGTGTGTGGTCTCTCTGTGTGGCCCTGCTTGCGGGTGTGGGGCTTGACGCGCTCACGCGTCTCCGCGAGGACGAGCCGGCCCGGAGGCGGGCCGGTTACGCGCTGTTTGGCGCCTCCGCCCTGATCGGGTGCATCGTATTGGCTTCGGTCATGCGGGTTTCGTCGGGGGCGCGCGGCGCGGCGGAGGCGATGCGGCCGGACCTGATGCTCTTCTGCCTCATCGCGGCCGCGTCGGTCACGGGCGTCGGGGTGGCTCTGCGGCGGGGCGGCGAGAGGGCGCTGGTGGCGGTCGCGGCGGCTGAACTCCTTCTCGTGGGGTACGGCTACACGCCGACCGCAAGCCCGGAGAGCATCTACGCGGAGGCTCCGGCCATCGCGGAACTGCAAGGCCGGGCGGAGGGCGTCCGCGCGCTTACCCTCACCGAGGCGTGGACGTTTGAGGGCCCGACCGCGGCGGCGCTTCCCCCGAATGGCGCGACGGTGTTCGGGATCCGCGATGTACAGGGCTACGACTCCCTGATGCCTCGGTGGGCGAAGCACGGGGCCTCGGTCGCAGCCGGGGGCGATCCGTGTCCGGAGATCAACGGCAACATGGTTCTGATTGGCGAGAGGACGCTTGCCGCGCTCGACGCCGAAGCCCTGTCGGAGAGCGGCGTCGGCGCGGTCCTCGCGGGCCGCGGGCAGGCGGACGAGTTGCTCGGGACGGGGATGTTCTCGGCCGGCGGCGCGTACGGGGCGACGGTGGTGCTGATCCCGAACCTCGCTCCGATGCCCATCCCGGAGCACGACGGGCCGAACCGCATGGTGAGCCCGCCGCGACCCGACGAGGCGCCGGGCCTGGTCCGCGAGACGTACGACCGCGGGTGGGTGGCGCGGGATGAGGCCGGCGCGCGCCGGCCGACCAAGCTGAGCCAGCCGCTGGGGTTCATCGAAGTGGAGGCCAGGTCGGACGAGACGGTCTTTCTCTCGTACGAGCCCGCGAGCTTCTCGGTCGGTCTGTTTCTCACGCTTGTGGGTTGCGGCGTCGTGACCGGAGTCGGGGTGGCGTGCGGACCGCGGCGGCGGGGTGGGGGGGCGGCGACGTGACGCGGTCGTCTTCTCCGCGCGTTGCGCGCGTCCTGTGCCTCGTCGGGCCGGCGGTGGTCCTGTTGATCCCCCTCCTGTTCATCGGGAAGGCCCTGTTCACGTCGCGCGTGACGGCGCCGCTGGATCTGCAGCTCCTGATGGAGCCCTGGAAGAGCGAGCGCCCGTCCGAGTTGCGCGGGATTCGGGAGACGCAGACCCCGCTTCTCGACTGCGTGCACCAGTACTACCCGTGGCGCGTGTTCGCGAAGCGGGCGCTCGGGGCGGGAGAGACGCCCCTGTGGAACCCGCACGCGTTCTGCGGGACCCCCTTCGCGGCGAACCAGCAGTCGGCGGTCTTCTACCCGCCCAACCTCCTGTTCTGGCTCTTGCCCCTCGGGCTTGCCTACGACCTCGCTGCCTATCTCGCGTTGGTCCTCGCCGGCCTCTTCACGTGGGGGCTCTGCCGCGATCTGGGGCTCTCCCGCCCGGCGTCGGCGCTTGCGGCGCTGGGGTTCGTCTCCAGCGGCTACATGGTCGTCTGGCTCTGCTACATGGGACCGGTGAACAGCTTCCTGTGGGGGCCCGCGGGCATGTGGGCCGCGCTCCGCTTCCGACGCACGGGCCGGCTTCTGCCGCTTGTGGGGCTCGCCTTTGCGGCGGGCATGACCGTTCTCGGCGGGCACGCGCAGGCGGCGCTGTATGCGTTGGCGCTGATGGGCTCGTTCGCGGCGCTTCTGCCGTGGCTGGATCCGAGCGCTGAAGACACGACGCGAAATGGGCGTGCGCTGGCCGCGATTGCATGCGCCCTGGCTGTCGGACTCGGGCTCGCCCTGATCCAGGCTCTGCCCACGCTCGAACTCGCCCTTGTGAACTACCGCACCGCCGGGGAGGCCCTTCCGGCGCACGGCCTGCAGCTTCGGCAACTGAACGTCCTGGTCGCGCCGCAGGCCCACGGGAACATCGCCTGGCTGAACGAACTCAACGACGAACTCGGGTTCCACAACTATGTGGAGACTTGCGGCTACGTGGGCTTGCTCGTCGTGTGGCTGGCGGTATTGGGCGCGGTCTTCGGGCAGGGGCGCATCCGGTGGCACCTGGCGGGCTGCGCGGCGGCGGCGCTCGTGTTCGCCCTCGAGGGCCCCCATCAGGCCGCGCTCCGGGCGCTCCTGCCGCCGCTTGAGCAGATGTCAAACGTCGGGCGCTCGGTGTGCGTATACGGGGTGGTCACTCCGATTCTCGCCGGGTACGGCCTCGACGCGCTGGTTCGCCTCGACTGGACGGACCGCAAGATTCGCGAGCGGGTGCTTGCTTGCGGTCTAGTCACGGGCTGTCTCGTGGCGGCGGCTCTGTCCGTGTCCTGGGGCCGCGTGGGCGTGTTGGAGGAGAGGATGGGCGACCCGCGCGCCGCGGCGCAACACCTGGGCCCGGTGAAGACCTCGCTGCACTGCGCGCTTGCGCTCGCCCTCGCAGCCGCACTCGTCACTCTGGCCTCGGCTCGGCTGCGCGATCGGCGTTGGGCGGTCGCCGGCGCGCTCGCGGTCGCCGTGGCCGACGCGCTCGTCTTCGCGGGGGGCTTCCAGCCCGCGGTTGACGCGCGCCTCGTGGAACTCACCCCCCCCACGCTCCAATGGCTGCGGGAGCATCAGACTGATGGAAGCCGCATCCTCGCGTTGAAGGACCCGAACGGTCCGCCCCTCGCGCATCTCTTCCCGAACCTGCCGACCCTTGCCGGCCTCAACGATGTGAACGGCTACGACTCGCTCTATCCGCGCACCGCCGCGGAGACGCTCCGGGCGCTCGACCCGGAGACCCCGACGGGAGTGATGGATGAGGAGCGCGGCGCGTTGCTTGACCGTCTCGGGGTCCGCTATCTTGTGACGCGTCTCGACCCGGCCGCGCTCGGGGCAGGGGCGCTCGCGCCCACCGCGAGACCCACTGTCCACGAGAACCCGGATGCATGGCCCGTAGCCTACGCCTCGACCGGCTCGGAGCCGCCGCAAGACAGGGAGCGCGCATCGCTTGTGAGCACGTCCTGGACCATCAACGCACGGCGCCTCACGCCGGAGTCCGGTGACCATGTTTGGCTCGCCGAGACGGCCTACCCAGGGTGGAAGGCGTACGCCGGCGGCTCCGTCGCCCCGCTCCGGCATCCGACTCCGACGCTCAAAGGGGCCGCATGCGGCGCCGGCGGGTCGGTCGATCTTGTGTACGAGCCCGGGACCTACACGGTCGGCGCGTTCCTCTCGTTGGTTGCGCTGGCGGGGCTGTCCGGCGCCGCCGCGGCGGCGCTCGCCGGGGCGCGGAAGGCGAGGCGACGCTGATGGCGCGCTTGCTCGGGCTGCGGAAGGGCGAGGGTCGTGACCTCTCGCTCTGGAGCGGGTGGTCTTGGACCACGCGCACAGTCGTTCTGGCGACTCTCTTTGGCCTGGCGCTCCGCGCGTACGGACTCACGTGGGGCTTGCCCGACAAGTGGCATCTGAGTTCCTACCACCCGGACGAGTGGACGATCTTTAGCCACGCCTCGCGCATCGTCCTGACGGGCGACTTCAACCCGCACTTCTTCAACTACGGCAGTCTCCCCATCTACCTGAGCGCCGCCGTGCTCTGGATCACGCGCACCGCGAGCGACCTCCCGTCGCCGCAGGGCATCCTGGTCATCCGCGCGCTCTCCGCGCTCGCCGGCGTCATCACGATCCCGCTTGCGGCGTCGGTCGCGCGTCGCGCCCTGGGGAGCGCATGGGCCGGCGCCGGCGCGGCGCTCTTCTGCGCGGTGACGCCGGTGCATGTGATGTGCTCGCAGTTCGGGACAGTGGACGCGATCGGCGCCTGCTTTCTGACCGCGTCGGTCGCGGTCGGCCTCCGGCTTCTCGAGGACGACCGCCGACGGTGGTACGCGCTGGCCGGGCTGTTCGCGGGGCTCGCGGCGGCTACGAAGTACGTAGGCGTCCTGGCGGTCCTTCCGGCCTACGCGGCGCACATGGCGCGGCGTCGCGACTGGCGCGGTCTCTACGACGAGAACGCGCTCCTCATCCCGTTGGCGGCCGGGCTAGCGTTCGCGGTCGCGTGTCCGTACGCGCTGCTCGACTACGGGACCTTCCGAGCGGACTTCGCTTTCGAGGCGCGGCACATCCGCCAGGGCGCCACCACCGAGATGATGGGCAAACCCCCTCTCTGGTTCTTCGTGAGCGAGGCGCTTCCGTGCGCTCTCGGTTGGCCGATGCTCGCGCTCAGCGGCTTGTCTCTCGGGTTGGTCCTCCTCCGTAGGCGGGCGGGCGCGGCCATTCTGGCGGCCTGGTGCGTGTTGCTCTGCCTCCTGCACGGGAGCGGGAGAGAGATCTTCGTCCGGTACGTGGTCCCGATCGCTCCGTTTCTCGCGGCGGCCTACGGCGCGCTGTTCACCGTGCTGGACGACGCGCCGAACGCGGGGCTCTTCCGCGGGGCGTGGCGGCGAGGCGCGGTGGCGGCGATGGCCGCGGTGGGGCTTATGTACGGCGCGCTTCTCTCGGCCGGCGTCTCGGCCATGATGGCTTCGGTGGACTCGCGGGACACGGCGGGCGAGTACCTCAGACAGCAACTCGCCCATGGCGGGTCGCTCGGACTCGCGAACGCGCCCTGGTTCTACACCCCGCCCGTGCTCATGCAGAATCTCGGCCCCGCCGGCCGTCCGGAACTCGTGTATGAGGAGGCCGACCAGCGGGGGATCGATCTGCGGATCACGGGATGGGACGCGAACGTCCTGCGGCTGGAGCCGCCGCCCGATTGGTATGCGATCTCGGAGTTCGAGTACTACGACGCGCTTCGGCGGGGTGATCCCGACGCCGTCGCCTTCTTCGAGGCCCTGGATCGGGACTACGATCTCGTGTTGCGCGTCGAGGGGCGGACGGCGCTGGGGCCCCTGGTCTTCCCGCGCCCGCGGCTTCATGACTGGCGGTACGTGAGCCCGGAGACGCGCGTGTACCGGCGGAAGGCGGGCGCCTCGCCATGAGCCGCCGCGAGAAGCGCGTCGCCCTCTGGATGGCTCTCGCGATCGCGGGGGCGCTCTCGGTCCCATACTTGCTTGCCTGGGGCGTCACCCCGCCCGAGCGCGCGTATATGGGGCACATCTGGAACCCCGATGAACCGAACGTCTACTACGCCTGGACGCGCCAGGCGGCGGACGGGCGGGTCCTTCTTCAGGATCTCTTCACGACGGACCCCCAGGATGGGCGTTTCACAAACGTGTTCTTCGTCGGCCTCGGATGGATCGCGGCGTTGACGCGGCTCCCGATCCCGTGGGTCTACGCCATCGCCCGTTTCGCCTGCGCGGCGACGCTCTTCTACGCCCTCTACCAGTTCGCGGCGGCGATGGGGGGCTCGCGCCTCGTGAGGCGCGCGACCGTGCTGCTCGGGGCGACGGCCTCGGGACTTGGGTGGCTGGCGGTCGCGCTCGCGCCGGTTGTGGGGAGCCCGCTCGGAGCGGTGCAGTGCGTGGACGTCGGTCTGGGTGTCGGACGGCGCGGAGGGGTCTCCGAAGGCCTGATGATGCCGGAGACCAACACGTTCGCGAGCGCGCTTCTGCTTCCCCTCTTCTCGATCTCCATGGCGCTTCTGCTTTGGCTCATTCCGCTGGCGTCAAAGGCGCTCGAGCGCGGCGACGTGCGGCGCGGCGCCAAGGCCGGCCTGCTGGGGCTTGCGCTCGGCGGCGTCCACACCTACGACATGATCCCCGTGCATCTCATCCTGCTCGCGCTTGCGGCGCTGCTTGCGGCCCGGCGCGCGCTCGGGTGGAGGCAGGTCGCCGCCTACGCCGCGTTTGGGGTCGTCTCTCTTCCCAGCATGCTTTACCAGGTCTACGTGTTCACGAACGACGCCGTCTTCCGCGAGAAGGCCTCCACCGTGACCGCGAGTCCGTCGCCGCTGAGCTACGCCGTCTCGTTCGGCGTCCCGCTCCTTTTGGCCGTGGGCGGACTGGCGTTTGTCGCGCGCAGGCGCGAGTGGCGCTGGGCGCCGTGCGCGGTCTGGCTGGTCGTGGGGCTTGCGGTCGCTTTCCTGCCCGGGCTGTCGTTTCAGCGGAAGATGATCGAGGGCGTCCATCTGCCGATGGTCGCGCTTGCGGCGGTCTTCCTGGTCCGGCTCTTGCCGTGGTTCGGCCCGTCGGCCTCGGCGGCGTCGTACGCTCGGAGGGCGTGGCGGTTGGCGTGCGTCGCGTCCCTGCTGTGCCTCCCATCCTCGGCCTACTTCCTTGTAGGCCGAAGCCTCGCGAGCGTCAC
>CAZCER010000117.1:0-10207 GCA_964497385.1 uncultured Armatimonadia bacterium
GATTCGCGCGGCAACCCGACCGTCGAGGTCGAGGTGTACCTCGAGAGCGGGGACTACGGCCGCGCGGCGGTTCCGTCCGGCGCCTCCACCGGCGCGTTCGAGGCCATCGAGATGCGCGACGGCGACGCGGACCGCTACCTCGGCAAGGGCGTCGAGAAAGTCATCGAGAACGTCGAGCAAGTCATCGGCCCCGAGATCGTCGACATGGACGCCACGAGCCAGATCGAGATCGACCAGACCATGCTCGACCTCGACGGCACCCCGAACAAGGAGAAGCTCGGCGCGAACGCGATCCTCGGCGTCTCCCTCGCCGTCGCCAAGGCCGCCGCGAACTACTACGAACTCCCGCTCTACCGCTACATCGGCGGCGTGCACGCCCACACCCTTCCCGTCCCCATGATGAACATCCTCAATGGCGGGAAGCACGCGGAGTCCTCCGTCGACCTGCAGGAGTTCATGGCCATGCCGGTCGGCGCTCCGAACTTCAAAGAGGCGCTCCGGTGGGGCGCCGAGGTCTTCCACGCCCTCAAGAAAGTCCTGAAGGACCGCGGCTGCGGCACGGGCGTCGGAGACGAGGGCGGCTACGCCCCGAACCTCGACGCGAACGAGACCGCGATCAAGGTCATTCTGGAGGCCATCGAGAAGGCCGGCTACACCCCGGGCCAGGACGTCATGATCGCCCTCGATCCCGCCGCGAGCGAGATCTACGAGGGCGGGAAGTACCATCTGAAGGGCGAGGGCCGCGTGCTCTCGAGCGAGGAAATGGTCGGCTACTGGAAAGAGATGACCGACAAGTACCCGATCGTCTCTCTCGAGGACGGCCTCGATGAAGAGGACTGGGACGGCTGGACGCTCCTCACCAAGGAGATCGGCGCCAAGGTCCAGCTCGTGGGCGACGACCTCTTCGTGACAAATGTCGAGCGTCTGCAAAAAGGAATCGACGTCGGCGCCGCGAACTCCATCCTCATCAAGCTCAACCAGATCGGCACGCTCACCGAGACCATCGCCGCGATCGAACTCGCGAAGCGGAACAAGATGACCGCCGTCGTGAGCCACCGCTCGGGCGAAACCGAGGACACGACCATCGCCGATCTCGTGGTCGCGCTGAACACCGGACAGATCAAGACGGGCGCCCCGTCGCGCAGCGAGCGGGTCGCCAAGTACAACCAGCTCCTCCGGATCGAGGAAGACCTCGGGACGGTCGCTCGTTTCGCGGGACGGAACGCGTTCTACGCCTCGAGCGGCAAGTAGGAGCCCACGGAGGTAGACGGACCGATGCACCCGATGGCGGGCGGCAGGGCGCAACTGGAGCGATGGGATCGTCTCTCGACGGTTCTGCTGCTCGCCATCGTCGGTCTGGTCGGCACGGCCTTCTCGCTGAAGGTGGCCGAGCCCTATCGCATGGGGCGCGACATGGTTCGCACCAACGAGTCCCTGCGCGGTCAGGTGGAGAGCCTTGCGGCCGAAAACGACGCGCTGGAGGCCGAACTCCGCGACCTGAACACCCCGCGCGGGATTGAGATCGAGGCGCGGCGGCAGCACTACATTCGTCCGTGGGAGAAGCCTGTTCGCGTGACCTACACGCGTCCCGACGGCGAGGCCCTGCGCGCCGTGGATCTGCCCGAGTCGCCCAGCGATCCATCCCGATGAAGTGCCCGCATTGCCAGAGCTTGAACCCGTCCGGCGCGGTGCGTTGTCATCTGTGTGACGCCGAGCTGCCTGACGACGGCGCGGACGCCCGTCGCGCCTCCTCCTACTTCGGCGTCCACACGCCGACCGGTCGAGGCGGAAAGCCCATTCGCGCGGTCTTCGATTTGGGGCCGAGCCCTTGGCCGAACCTCGTTGTCGGGGTCTCCATCTGTCTCGCTTTCGCCGCGAGCGCCATACCGGCCATCGTGGCGGAGGAGGTCCGCGTCCCGTCCGCCATCCGTTACGCAGGACTCGGCCGCTCCGACAAAGGCGAGGTCCTCCTCTACCTCATCGTGGATGACGCCGAAGGACGCTCCATGGCGGTGGCCGGAGCCATCGACGTCACGTTCTACGAGGTCGCCGTCGAAGGCGCTCAGTCGATGGGCTCCTGGAACGCTGAACTCCGCCGCGAGGATTTTGTCGCGCGCATGGTGCGGACCTCGGCGGGCGACGGGCGCGTCTTAAGCACGAGAGAGCTGTGCGCACAGGTCGGCCCCGTCCCGGTGGAGGGACTGCAGAACCTCCACACGGCCTTGGCCGAGGGACGCATGGTCGCGACCCGCGTTGAGCTTCGGACCGATGAGGGCGAGGTTCTGGAGGCTGTTTCCCCTTGGGTGAGACCGCTTGGCAATGGATGACGCGCCCTGGGCCGCGCGCTCCGCGCGCGTTTGTCGCCGCCGTATACGTGTTGACCGCGGCGCAAGGCCTCGCCTTGGCGGCCGGTTCGCAGGCCGTGCGGACGTCGTTCGAGGAGTCTGAATCGAAGCCCGATGAGGTTCCCGAGGGCTTCGAAGTCGCTCAGTCGCTCCCCTTCGGATGGGAGTGCGCGCCGTTCAGCCCCGATGCGAACGGCACGGCCGTGTGGGCGCCCGGGACCGCCCATCGCGGCGAGCTGTCCATGCTTGTCACCGCGGCGTACGGGCGCTACGGTTTTGCGGGCCCCAGGCTCGAGGCGGCCTTCGGTCAATGGGTGAAGGCGGCGGCCTGGGTCCAGGAGTGGCAGGCGCCGGACGGCGTCGCCGTCGGGGTGATCTGGCTGGATTCTAAAGGCAAGTCGATCCGCACCGACCTCTCCGCCCCGTGCCGTGACGCGCGGCGCTGGACGCGGGTGAAGATCGAGTGCCAGGCGCCGCCTGGCGCGGCCGCGCTGCGGCCCGCGCTCGTGGCCCTTGGCCCGGGGATGGCCTGGTTCGACGATGTGAGCGTGCTGGTCCACAGCGCCCCGCCCGTGGTCTTGTCGGAGTTCGTCCACGGGCCCGCCCTTCAGGGCGAGCGCCTCACTGTGCGCTTCTCCGTGGAGGTCGGCGAAGGCTTCGACCCGGGAGAGACGGCGGACCTCGAACTCGTGGGCGTCGCGGACAACGCCAGCGTCGCGCGCGCGACGCTCCCCGTCGAGCTTCCGCAGGGCGAACTCACTCCTGGCGCGTACCTGCTCGGGCCGTTCGACCTCCAGGTCGATCCCTACGCCCCTCCGGGCGACTACGCGGTCCGCATCCGGCTCGGTGACGCCGTTCTGCTCTCCACAGCCGTCGCGGACGGCTCCGTGGTCGTCGAGCCGCGCCCCCGTGACGCCCCCGAGGGCGGACCTCTCGTGTCGACGGTCCTCTGGGCGCCGATGGCTGCGGCGGCCGGCGAGCGGCTCCCCGTCCGAGTGATGGCGCGAGCCGAGCCGCCTCCCGTGCGCCCGGTTGTCGCCGCGGTCTCTCTCCGTCAGGGGCGCGTCTGCTACGCCGCCGCGGAGGTCGTTCTTCGTTCCTCACCTTCGGGCGAGTCCCAGCATGCCGCGGACCTCTCGGGCGAGGTCTGGCTCGATGTGCCCGCGGGCTGCCCTGGCGGCGACCTCCTCGTGGAGGCGGGCCTGACGGGGAGGCTCTCCGGAGCCGCCGTCTGCTCGCGCCCCGTGCGTGTGGACTCCGGCCAGGGCGCCGTGCATACGCTGGCCCACGGGCGGTACCGCTCGAGCGAGGGCACGTCTCATTCCTGGCGTACGAACACGTCGGGCGTCCTGGTCTGGGACGGCTTGCCGTACGTGCCCATCGGGGCGATGGCGCGCACCAGTTTCTTGGTGGACTATGACCCCGAGGATCCAGAAGGGAACAAGACCCGTTGGGAACGGTTCCTCAGCGACACCCGGCAACTTGCGGAGGCCGGCCTCCGAGACGTGTACCTGGTCACCAGTCCTCGCGGGCTGGCGGACCTCCCCACCGCGGCGGTTCAGCGCGTCATCGATCGTTTCGAGGAACTGGGGTTCCGGTACGGCGTCGAGATCGGCGGTTCCGGGGAGACGGGCTACGCAGGGTACCTGATCGGTTCCCGCCAAAGCCTCAGCGGGATCGCGCCCGGGGTCGAGAACTTCCTCGATATCCGCGATGAGCGCGCCCCGGTCGGAGAGGCGCTCGTCGCGCTGTACGAGGAGGGCGGACCGGGGGCGCCCGCGGAGGTCCAGCGACAGAGCCTCCGCGATGGGCAGGCGCGGATTCGGGTCGAGGACTCGGACGCCACCCGCGGCAGGACCTATCGAGCCTACGCCACACCTCAGGTGTTCGTGCCCCCCGCGATGGGCCCGGGCGATCTCGCTGACGACGGATGCGTCCGCGCTCGGAAGCGTACGGTCTGTCAGGCGCTCGAACGTATGCGGTTTGGGGAGGGCCTTCGCTTTCTCGCCAACCCGCTGTCGACGGACCCGGGCCTCCCGCCGGCCGACGTGATCCCGGCGTTCCCAAGCACCTTCCCGATCCGGTTCGCTCAGTGGCTCGAGGCCGAGTACGAGGGCGATCTGACGCTTCTGACCACGCTGTGGAGCTTCGTGGGCGAGGAGCGGCCGGAGGACTTCTACGCCGCGGGACGGCTGATTCCCCTGGGTGGGCCAGGCCCCCTCACCTATCTCGCCGATCCGGATGAGGCCCGCTACTACCCATGCGACCTGTCTCACTCGGCGTTCGAGGCCGATCTCGAGGCTTTCCGGCAGGACATCCAAGCCGAGAGTCTCGCGGACATCGTGGCCGCGATCAAGTCGATCGTCGATGTGCCCATCATCGTGGAGCCCGAGGCCGGGGCCTCACCGGCGGTCGCTCGCGCGGAGGGTGGGGGCCCGCGCACCGCGCTCCGTCGGCCTCGTCCGACCGGTCGGCACTACGTCACCCGCGATGCGTCGGGCGGGCCCGACGGGGTGGCGCTCTCGCCGCCGCTCGGAGGCGGCGAGTACACCGACTCCGTTATGGCCGTCCGTCTCGCCGAGAACCGCCTCCGCCGCCGGCTCCCCTGGATGGTCGCGACGCGCCTCATCGCCGAACAGGACGTGAGCGCGACGCCCGCGAGCGTCGACGAGGCTCTCGACCTTGCGCGTCGCTGGGGCGCGAGAGGCGCGTTCGTGCAATGGGGCTTCGACAGCACCGCGGCGCCGGGGGCCCCCGCCCTTCTCGACGCCAGGCCCGCCCTGGGCCGCCTGGCCCAGCTCACCAAGGACGTGGAGGCCTTTCTCGAGACAGCCGCGCCCGATCTAGTGCTTGCCTACCCGCCGCGCGGTCGGTTCCCTCTCACCGGAGAGGACAACCGCCCCCTCGCCCTGAGCGGAGAGATGGTCGGCGGCAGGGCCGTACGGCTCTCGGACGGACGCTGGCTCGCGCCGGCGGCGACGCTCGCCCACGAACTGCGCGCGTCGTACATAGTCAGTCTCCCCCGCTCGAACCGGCATCGGTCGTGGGCGCGTGAGCTGGCCGGCTTCCTGACGGACGCGCCGGACGCCCGCCTCCTCCTCCTGGGGGCGCGCGAGGATCTCGGCGCCGTCCCTCCCCTTGATCGCCTCCTCACGGTGGATCGAGGCCCGTGCCCGTTCGGGGCGGGCGAGTCGCAGCTCCTTGCTGACGGCGCCGACGCCGAGCCCATGGGCGAGGGCTGTCCAGGTCATCTGGCGCTCTTGCGCCGCGGCCCGCTCCTTCTGTTTCCCGTAGTCGGGTTGACAGACGAGGACGCTCTCTGGCTCCTTAACTCCCTGTGCGAGCCCCGCGCCGGCGCCGATCCTGAGACGCCGGGTCCGTCGCTTGCCGGCACGGCGGTTCGCTTCGGAGAAGAGAGCGATGATGGAGGACCGTAACCAGCTCGAGCGCCGGATGCGCGAAGCCATCGAGCTGTCTCTGGCGGGCGCGGGCCGCGTTTCCCCCAATCCGCTGGTCGGCGCGATCGTCGAGCGCGGCGGCGCCGTGCTCGGCCAGGGATGCCACGAGCGGTTCGGCGGCCCGCATGCGGAAGTCAACGCGCTTCGCGAAGCGGGCGACGCTCGAGGCGCGACCCTCTACGTGACCCTCGAGCCCTGCCGCCACCACGGGAAGACCCCGCCGTGCACGGACGCGATTCTCGCGGCGGGCGTCGCGCGCGTCGTCCTCGGCCGCCTGGACCCCAACCCCAAAGCGCGGGGCGGCGCCGATCTTCTGGAAAGGGCCGGCGTGGAGGTCGTCCGCGGCGTCTGCTGCGACGAGTGCCTCCGAGCGAACGCGGCCTACCTGAAGTGGATCTCGACCGGCCTGCCGCTTGTGCGTCTCAAATCGGGGGCCACCCTGGACGGGCGGATCACCGGCCCGAGCCGGCGCGGGGAGCGCATCACCGGCCCCGAGTCCGCCGAGGTCGTGCACCGCATGCGCGCGGAACACGACGCCGTCCTCGTCGGAGCGGCGACGGTGCTTGCGGACGACCCGCTTCTCACCTCTCGTCCCCAGGCGGGCCCTCCGTTCCGGCAGCCCCTCCGGGTCGTGCTTGACCCGCGTCTGGAGACCCCGACCGACTCGCGCCTCCTCAGGAGCGCCGGCTCCGCTCAGCCCGTTTTGCTGCTGACGCTGCCGGGCGTGGAGGCGCGCCGAGCCGCGGCGCTCGCCGGTGACGGGGTCGAGGTCGCTGAGTGCCCCGCAGGTTCCGACGGCCGCCTCGATCTCAACGCCGTCCTTCGACTGCTGGGCGCCCGTTCGGTCCTCTCGGTGCTCGTGGAGCCCGGCGCCAAGCTCGCCTCCGCGCTCCTCCGGGATGGGCTCGCGGACCTGGTCTCCGTCTTCGTCGCCCCGAAACTGGTTGGCGCTCAGGGCCTGCCCATGGTCGGCGACCTCGAACTCGGGAGCCTCGCCGACGCCCCGATCCTGGAGCATCGCGACTGGCGGCAGGTGGGCGACGATCTGCTCCTGAATGGATGGCTGCCCGAACGAACGTGGATCGCGGCCCTCGAGACCGCATCCTGAACGGACCAGTGCGGAGTGTTCACAGGCATCGTCGCCGAGATCGGCAACCTCGCGGCCATCCGCCCCCTCGCGGTCGGGGGAGCGCGGCTGTCGGTCCGCTGCCCGACGACGGCAGGGGCGATCGCCGTCGGGGACTCGGTTTGCGTGTCCGGCGTCTGCACAACAGCCGTCCTTGTGCGTCCGGACGGGTTCGACGCGGACCTCTCTCCGGAGACGCTCAGTCGCTCCACCCTCGGGGCGGCGAGGCCGGGGCTCCGCGTGAACGTCGAGCCCGCCCTACGAGCCGGACAGCCGATCGGCGGGCACAACGTCGCGGGACACGTGGACGGGATCGGGCGCGTCACGGCGTGGCGGCGCTCCGGCCCGGGCGTCCTTGCCGAGTGGCAGGCGCCGGCCGAGGCCGTCCCCTACCTGGTGGACAAGGGGAGCGTCGCCGTCGACGGGGTCTCCCTCACACCCTATGAGGTCCGCGACGGACGCTTCCGCGTCTCGCTCATCCCTGAGACGCTGCGCGAGACGACGCTTGGCGACCTCCGGATCGGGGACGCCGTGAACGTCGAAGCCGACCTGTTGGCGAAGTACGCGCAGGCGGGGGCCGCGCAAGCGGGCGGCGTGACGATGGATCTTCTGCGCCGGTCGGGGTTTCTGGACTAAGGCGCGCTCCGCCCCGACGGGGGCTAGTGACTGTGTAGGAGGATGGCCGTCATGGCGCTGCACCTGGTTGCTCTCGCGATCGCGATCGCTCAGCCGATGACCGACGCCCCGATGCTCCCCGATGTCGAGCGGGCGGTCGCCGTGTCGGGCCAGGGCTACTTCCCCGTCTTGTGCCGCCTCGACGACGGCCGGCTTGCCGCCGCCGTCCGCGGAGGCGCGCCGCACATCGGGGTCGGGGGGCGCCTCGATTGGATCGAGTCCTCCGACGGCGGACAGACGTGGTCCGCGCCGCGCGTTCTCGTGGACAGCGAGTGGGATGACCGCAACCCGGCCTTCGGCCAGACCGCCGACGGGACGATCTGCCTCGCCTACGCCGAAGCGCAGAGCTACAACGCCCGCGGCGAGTGGGACCCGTCGGCCGGCGGCTTCGTGTTCTTCTACGTTCTCTCGTTCGACGGCGGCGAGACCTGGACGCCCAAGAAGCCGCTGCTGACGCCGTTCCCCGAAGGCGGCTCCCCGTACGGCCGCATCGTGATGACCGCCGAGGGCGAAGCGCTCATGTCCGTCTACGGGGCCGTCAACGAGAGCAACGCGAGCCTCTTTGTCACCGGCCGCCCGGAGGGGACGGACGCCTGCGGGTTCCTCCGCTCCGCGGACAACGGGCGCACCTGGGCCGCTTTCACGCCCGTGGCTCGGGGCTACAACGAGATGACGCTCCTGCCGCTTCCCGACGAGGCGCTCCTTGCGTTCGCGCGCTCCGATTCGGACCAACACGTGGCCGTGCTCCGCTCCGAGGACTCGGGCATGACGTGGTCGGACCCCATCCCCCTGACCCTCGGGTCGCAGCATCCCGCCGACGCGGCGCTTCTGCCCGGCGGAGACGTTCTCGTCGTCTACGGAAACCGCCTCGCGCCCTTTGGCGTCCAGGCTTTCCGGGCGGACCCCGACGGCGATATGACCACCGTCCCGCACTTCGCCCTCGCCAAGGACTCGAAGAACACCGACCAGGGGTACCCAAGCGTTGTGGTTCGCTCGGACGGGAGAGCGGTCGTTCTCTACTACGCCGTGGGCACGAGCGAACGCCCCGACGACGTGATGACCTTGAGGCTGTGGCTGGACCCGGACGACCTGCCCGCATGCCGCCAGGTGGACCCCCTGACGCCCTCGAGCCCAACCCGCGTGACGCCGGAAGGGGCTTTTCCGGGCCCGCGGAGCCCGGCGTGGTGGAGCCGCTTCCCGTGGACGACGCGTCAGATTCGCGAGCGTCTGAACGGCGCCGGCGCGATCGAGTCGGAGATCATTTCAGGACGGCGACCGTAACCCCGTCGCCGCCCTCGTTCAGGGGCGCGACGTGGCACTCGCGCACGTTCGGATGCTGGCGTAGATACTGCCGGACGGCTTCGCGGAGCGCGCCGGTGCCCTTGCCGTGGACGATCCGCACGGACTCATGCTCGGCGAGCCCGGCGTCATCGAGGAACTTGTCCATCTCCGCGAGCGCTTCATCGACGCGCATCCCGCGCAGGTGAATCTCGTCCGGAGCGGCGAGGGCCTTGCGCACCCGGAGAGCGCCGATGTGGTCGCGGAGGTCCTGATCCTTCACGGCGGACTCCACCAACTCCAAGTCCGCCGCGTCGATCTCGAGTTGCACCGCCCCGACAGTGACGCGCACCTTCTGACCAGGCTCGGCCTTCACGACGACCGCGCGCTTGCCGCCGAACGAGTGAACGAGGACGACATCGCCCTCGGAGAAGGGAGCCGGCGGCGGCTGCGGCGGCTCGGCCTCGCCGGCCTCCTCCTCAACCATCTCTGACAGCGTGGCCAGCGAATCGCTCGCGACCTGCGTCGCTTTGCCTTCGCGCTTCTGATCGCGGAGCGACTGGATGATCCGCTGGGCCTCCTCGCGCGCTTCTCGGACGATCTTGCGCGCGTCCTCGAAGCCATGCTTCCGGGCGCGCTCGCGCTCCGCCTCGAGGGCCTCGCGCTCCACGGTCAGGCGGGCGGAGGCTTCCTCGTGCTCGCGACGCGCGCGGTGAAACTCGCCGCGCTCGCGCTCGAGTTGCCGACGGGCCCGGTTCATCTTCGCGACGATCTTCTCGACATGCTGCGCGTCATCGCCGGTGATGCTCTTCGCCTCGGCGATGATCTCGCTCCGGAGACCCAGGCGCGACGCGATGGTCATCGCGTTCGAACTCCCGGGTACGCCGATTCGCAGATGGTACGTCGGGGCGAGGGTGTCGGCGTCGAACTCCACCGAGGCGTTCATCATGCCCTCTTCGTTGAGGGCGAAGAGTTTCAGCGAGTTGTAGTGCGTGGTGGCCAGCACGATGCAGCCCGAGTCCCTGAGATGCCGCAAGATGGCCTGGGCGAGCGCCGCGCCCTCGCCGGGGTCCGTGCCGGCGCCGACCTCGTCGAGCAGCACCAGCGTTCCCGGGCCCGCCTTCTTGCAGATGTGGGCGATGTTCATCATGTGACTCGAGAACGTCGAGAGGCTCTGGACGATCGACTGATCATCGCCAATGTCCGCGTACACCGCGCGGAAGACCGGCAGTTCGGTGCCGTCCTCGGCAGGCACGTGCAGGCCCGACTGCGCCATGAGCGCGAGCAGCCCCATCGTCTTGAGGGTGACGGTCGTCGCCGTGAGG